>CALVVI010000025.1 GCA_944363815.1 uncultured Bacilli bacterium
CTTCACTAATAAGCTCACTAATAGGGACAATTTCTAAATCCTTATATATAATACTATTAATAATTAGTTGAATACTTTTAATATCTGTATTCTTATTAACATAGTATATATCTCCACTCTCAATGTTATTTTTTATTTGTAAAATACTGCTATTATTAATTACTTTATCGCTTTGAACTAAATATTTTCCATTATCTTTACATAAATCTATATTGCCTTTTGTAACATAACATATATTATGATTATTAGTATATTTATTAATTAAGGATTCTAAATCATTAAACCCATCTATCTCTCCATTTAGTTGTTCCAATGAAGATTCTTTAGAAAAAGTATCCAAAGTAACAATTACGCTTGCAGCAATATTATTATCTATAAAATAATTAATTAAATTAGAATCATATTCTAATATAAATGCTACACTATTTTTTAAAGAATTACCTTTATTAATTATTTTATCAATATTACTATATAATGACACTTCAGGATATGTGATATCATATTTTAAATAATAAGCGTTAAATACTTCAATATCTTTCATATTATAGTAACTATCTTTTACATTTACTACCTCTCCATTTAACCCAGGAACAATATAATTTCCATTTATTGAAGCATTTACACTTAACACTTCATAAGTGTCCTTTTCTGCATCTATAGCTTTATACAGTTCATTATTCTCTAAAACATAATTAGCTATTTTTTCAGTATAAAAAAAGCTAAACATAACAATTGCAATTATTCCTATATTTCTAAAAAGTTTCAAATTACTTCACCCAATAAAAATATATGAAACTAAAAATTATTTTAAACAAAAACTAGCCAAATTATTTAGCTAGTTATCCAATTCGTTTTTTTACTAAATCAGATCCCCGTTTAGGATCATCAAATAAAATTTCATAGACTAATTTATCTTTTCTGAGTTCATCAATAAAAACCACTTCTTCTTTAGTCATTGTCCTATATTCGGGAACTTCAGCAGTTTCAACACGAATTATATTATCTGTCCCTAACAAATAGTCAGAAGACACTCCTAAAATGTGCATAAATTCAATTATGGTTTCTAAAGTTGGATTTCTCGTTTCTTTTTCATAACAACAGATAGCAGATTTGCCAACTCCAACCAAATTACCTAGTTCTTCTTGTGTTAATTTTTTCTTTTTTCTAGCACTCTTAAGTCTATCACCCTTAAGCATAATTAAACCTCACTTTTCCATTTTAGTATAACTAAGTAATAATCATTAATGCACAATATTCACCTAATGTAAACTACTTTTGTCTTTATTTTTATTGCTAGATAAAAATGTTACTCTTTCAGCTATTACTTCAGTAATATATTTAGTTTCATTATCATCTGTTTCATAACTTCTATTTTGTAAGCGTCCTTTGATTCCTAAAATATCACCAGTATGACAAAACTCACAAGTATTTGCAGCTACACCATTCCATAATACGCATCGGATAAAATCGCTCTCGTAAATACCATCCGAATTTTTAAAAGCGCGCTGAACCGCTAAATTAATTGCAGTATATTTCTTGCCATTTTCAGTTTCAATAACTGTTGGATTATCAGTAAGACGACCAACCAAGACCACCTGATTCAACATATAACCTCCTTTCTAAAACAATTTACCAATAAATACTTAATATTGCAAATTGACATTTAAAAAAATTAGCTAACATTTTAGAAAAAATTTACAATATTTGCTTCAAAAATTATAAAAAAAGGCTATTAAAAACTTAATTTATTAAAATTTACAATATTTTCTAGCACTAACTAATTATGTATTGTAATTTTGAATAAAATTTGCTAAACTATTAACAGAATATAGGAGTGTTTAAGATGAGTGAAATTATAAACATAAGTGAAAATATTAAAGAAAGTTTAGAAAAGAAAAAGGAAAAATATCCTAATTTAAGAGATTTTTATTACGATGAAAATAGTGATACTTTAACATATAATGGCGAAACAATATGTCCAGCTAGCTATGCATTATCTCATACAGCCCAAGTTTTTTTTCAAATGGTACCTCAAGACATATTTGACTACCTGAAAAATGGTTTTTACTATCAAAGTTCAGCTGAGCTAGAAAAAATAAACGATATGCTAAAAAAAGAGTTGATAATAACTGAAGAAGAACAAAATCAATTAAAAACTTTTGTAAAACAATACATAAAAAGACTAGAAATTTACATGAATAACAAGTTACTATTTGATCAAGGGCTAAACGATTTAGATTTAAATGCTTTTATTAATAACTTACTAGCTAGAAAAGGAATTATCGAAAGTGTAAATAATAATACATATTATAGTGTTGCTGCTAGCATAATTAAAAATGAATACGATTCAATTATAAATCAAATCAATACTCAAAATAGTGAACAAGTAAATGATTTAGAAAATGAAATGACTAGACAAATGACTTTAACTAGAAAACCACCTAAAAGTGTTAGCTATATTTTTCCAGAACAAGAAGATGTCGATAAAGAAATTGAAAAAAACCAACACCTTGGCATGGCTGGCTTTACAAGTATTATTTTAATAATTGCTACTGTCGTAACAGTGGGTATGTACTTAGCAGCTAAACTACTATAAAAAAAAAACAGAACATCACTGAATTGCCCCTCTGAGGAGACATTTCATTCATTGTTCTGATTTTTTATTAATAATTTTCTTTTCTAAGTTCAAAGAAACTTTGAGGATGCGAACATACTGGACATACTTTTGGAGCTTCTTTACCAACAACAATATGACCACAATTACGGCAAATCCAAATTGCTTCACCATCTTTACTGAACACTAACTTATCTTCAACATTCTTAAGAAGTTTACGATATCTTTCTTCATGTTCTTTTTCAATTGCAGCAACTCCTTCAAAAAGAAATGCGATTCTTTCAAATCCTTCTTCATGTGCTACTTTAGCAAATTCAGCATACATGTCAGTCCATTCATAGTTTTCTCCTTCTGCAGCATCAAGTAAATTTTCTGCTGTTGTAGGAATATCTCCACCATGAAGTTCTTTAAACCACATTTTTGCATGTTCTTTTTCATTGTTAGCAGTTTCTTCAAAAATTGCTGCTATTTGTTCATATCCTTCTTTTCTTGCTTTTGATGCATAATAAGTATACTTATTTCTTGCTTGAGATTCTCCAGCAAAAGCTGCCATTAAGTTAGCTTCAGTTCTACTTCCTTTTAATTCCATTTTTTACTCCTCCTTTTGACATTCTTCACAAATGCCTTCTAAAATTATTTTGCAATTCATTACTATATTATTTTTATAAGTGTTAATATTTTCAAAATTCAAATCATAAATATCTATAATTTTATGACATTTAGAACAAACAAAATGTTGATGAAAATCTTTCTTATCATATCTTATTTTATCAGCTCCATCATATACAATGTCAATCAAATGAGCATTTTCTAAAGATTTTAAATTACGATAAACTGTACCTAAACTAATGTTTGGAATTTGCTTCCGTGCTTCTTCATAAACACCATAGGCATCTAAATGATCATAACTATTATTGATAATATCTAATATAACATTTCGTTGTTTTGTACTTCTCAACTAACACCTTCTAACTAGTAATGATTACTATTTAAGTATACTAAAATCATTTAAAAAATGCAATAATTAAATTGCACTTTACTTATTTTCAACAATTAACTTAATGGCTGTCTTTTGTTCTCCATTTATTTCAATATCGTTGAATGCTGGAATAACTACCAAGTTATCTCCAGTTGGAGCTACAAATCCTCGACATATCGCAATAGCTTTAATCGCTTGATTTAATGAACCAGCTCCAACAGTTTGAATTTCAACTACCTTTTTATCACGATAAATATTAGCAATTGCTCCAGCAACCTTGCTAGGGTTAGATTTTGATGAAACCTTTAGAATTTCCATTATAACATCCTCTCTTTCAATCAATATATATTAAAAAGAAAGAAAAATATACTAAAAAAAAGAAAAAAAACTATTTTTTCTCATTTAAATACATAGTAAGAGGATCCACTAACTCTAAAATACCATGAATTAAGTAAAAATATCCCAACACTAAAATCTGAATACTGTTTTCATAATATAAATTAATAGTAGTAAGTAATCCTGTTAAAATAAATAATATTAATGTAACAATCTCTAATATCCAAAACTTGTTCTTACGATCATTATAATAATCGGCTTTTTTAAGCTTTATCAAAGACATAAGAATAATCCAAATAAAGAGTGACAAAGCTAAATACCATGGAACGCTTTCAACATCTAAAAATATTACTATAACTAACACTACTATAGAAGCCAAACTTACAAATAATCCCTCATAATCTTTATCTTTTCTAACCAATAAAAATTTAATAAAATTTAATATACTGTAAATAATTAAAACAGAAAGAAAGATTAACTTTACTTTAATAAATTGAAATAAAGGAAAAATAAGCAAAAGACTTCCACATAAAATTAAAAATGCCGCAATTATTAATTCAACTTTTTGTTTTTTATTCATAATACACCTACCTTTTAAATGAAACATCTAATAGTTCACACGGATAAGAAAAATATCTAGTTACTCGTCTTCTTTTATCACCATTAGAATCCTTACTTTTTACAACAGCCTTAAATCTAAAACCCTCTTCTAAGTGAAATCCAGACGGGAACATATTTTGAACACTAATTTGTAAAGCACTATCCATCAAATTATAATTACCATTTCTAGACCGGTAAACTACAAATGGATGAACCTTGCTATAATCATTATCTAAAGTGCCGATAACTAAATAAGCATGTATACCAGAAAATTCTAATAAATTACAAGCTGTAGAATTAATTTCTGCACTACTAATTCCTTCACCAACTCCTTGCATTTTAGAAATTGGATAAATGACAGCCCTATTTTTTTCATCAAATTCCGCTACATTTAAATTAACTACATAACTAGACCTCGCTTGTACTAAGTCATTATCAAATTTCTTATATAACTCGTTAAACAACTTACTATTTTCTTTAGCTTCAGGATTATCTTTTAAAAAGAAAAATTCTTTTGAAAAATCATATATTGTATTTAACAACGTAAGATAAAATTCTATATCAGGATAATCTATTAAATTTTTTCGTAATTCATGAATAAATGCAACATAAACCCTAGAATCATCATATTTCATTTTTATAGGATATATCCCTTGCATAACTGTAAACAAATCATTAGAACCAAGGCCGCCTTCATATATTCCACATTCACTATCATTTAAGTCAACATATCTATTTAATGTCTTAATTGGAGCTAAAACATTAATTCTATCATATACTTCTTCATCAGTTAAATTAGATTTAATGATTCTTTCAAAAATTTCTATGCTATACATATCAAACCTCCTTTTTCATAATTTATATAATTATTTTAACACAAATAAATCTTAAAAACCACTTTACTATCTTTTTATCAACAACATTTTTTCAACTTCTTGCCATCCTTTTCGCCAAGAATAACCAGCCCTTACAACCCCAACAGCAGTAAGTTCATCAACAGTTAAATCGTTATTATGATAAGATGGAAACAAAATTTTGATTTCAATATCATCACCTTCAAAATTAGACAATCTATCATCTATTTTTATATCAGCCTTAAATAGATGTTTAGCACTTGTAAAAATGAAATTACTCGGTTTAATAAACGGTAAATTTTCTAACAAAAAATTGTACTTATCTGTAAATACTCTCCCTGACCCTTTAACATCCAATGGATTTACACAAGAAGAACAAATATAAATATCATACACTTCATTAAGCCTTTTTATTGTTTCAATTGCTCCAGGTAAAATATAGGCATTTTCATACATATTACGGCCATTAATAAATTTGTTAAATTCATCCATTCTTTCCGGTGGAATAATAGCTTCATCAATATAGTAATCTGTAAAATCATCAATTTCATAATTTGTTCCTAAAAAATCATTGACAGCTTTCAAAAAGCCCGAAAAGCAAATGACTTCATCACAGTCCAATAATATTTTTTTCTTTTCCACTATTATCACCTAACTAAAAACATTTTATCATAAATTCATTTTAATGTATATTTTTTATTATTTATCTCACATTATAATTGGAGGCTAACTATGAAAAACGAAAATGAAATTAATGTATTAGATGAATTAAACAAAGGTGCTTGTATGGGTCAAGATGCTATTTTCTTTATATTAGATAAAGTTGAAAATCCAAAATTAAAAAAAGTATTAGATGAACAATATCAAAAATATCAAACCATTACAGATAGAATATCTAAAATATATCCTGAATATAGTAACAAAGAACCCCATGAAACCAGTGCCATGAATAAAGCTATGACCTGGTACGGAATTGAAATTCGTACCCTTATGGATTCTTCAACGTCTAAAATAACGGAATTATTACTTCAAGGAACCAATATGGGAATAATTGAAGGGAGGAAATTATTAAACCATAAAGGTACTAATAAAGAAGTTCACAAGTTAATTCAAGAATACGTTGATATGCAAGAAGAATGTGTTGAAAAATTGAAAAATTTTTTATAAAAGTTGCTTTAAAGTGACTTTTTTTATTTTCTCAAATAAAAATTCAGCCCTTTAAGACTGAAATATATTTTAAGGCTGATATAACAGCTAAAATACAATGGTGCCGTAACAGTGAATTGAACACTGATTTAATCCTTACCATGGACTTGTAATACCATTATACTATTACGGCTTAAAATAATTATACTAAAATATTATATTGGTTGCAAGAAAATTTGTTACTAACCTAGAATTAAAAGATAATTAAGATCTATTTTAATTTATCAAACACATTTCCTAATTTATCATGAATTACTAAATTGGCTTTATTATCATATTGTGTTTTATCTTTATTAATAATGACTAAATACTTACCATGAAAGACATTTATCATTTCGCAAGCAGGATAAACTGTAAGAGAAGTACCTACTACTATTAGCATATCTGCTTTATTTATTACTAAAAGTGATGAGTTATACTCTTTACTAGGTAGCATTTCGCCATATAAGACAACACTAGGTTTTACGATACCGCCACATTTACATCTTGGTATACCATTGCTATTAAAAACATAATCAGCAGTAAAACTATGATTACAAAGGTTACAATAGTTTTTATATATAGTTCCATGTATCTCGTAGACGTTATGGCATCCAGCCTTTGTATGTAAGCCATCAATATTTTGAGTAATAATCGCCTTAAGTTTACTTTTGTCTTCTAATAACTTAAAATAATTGTGGACTAGATTAGGCTTTACATTTAGACAATTAAATGTCTCTTTATAGAATTTGTAAAATTCCAAAGTATTCTTATAGAAAAAGGCACTACTCAACATATATTCAGGTTGATACTGGTATTTATCCTTTAAGATATTATAAAGACCATCATCACTCCTAAAGTCTTTGATACCACTTTCAGTACTTACTCCAGCCCCACTAAATACAACAATATTATTAGACTCATCTATCATTTTTTGCAATTGTTCTATCTTATCCATATTCATCACTAATTAAATTATACCAAATTAAATAGTTCAAATAAAGAAAAAGAGTCAGCGTTATTATATCTGACATAAAATTCTTAAATTAATTATTCTTATTTTCTTCATTTATAATATATGATTCTACATCTTCTTTTTTTATAGAAATTTTTCCATCATTACTTACATTACATTTTTCCCACTTTTTTTTATTATCATCTTTTTCTAATAATTTAAATAAGCCTCTAAAAGTATAGTAAGAATTATTATTAAAATAGTTAATTTTTTTAGCAAATAAATAAATGTATTTTATATTAGGATATTTATATTGCTCTTCTACCCATGTACCATCTGATATAAACTTATTATTAAAATCATTACCTTTATCAAAATTAATTGTATCAACTACAATATTATAGTTAAAATTTGGTATTTCTAGTTTATTTAAATAAATTGTTGATTCTTGAGTATTTAAATTTTCTACATCAGTATTAGTTAACTTTTTAAAACATTCAAAACACATATAATTAGTCCTAAAATGAGTTTTGTTTTCTTCTAATATTCCAGTGTTAGAAATAAATTCTATACTATTTTCATTACTATTTATAAGACTTTCATTAGTTAAATTAAATAATAACGTATCATGATAATCTTCAATTAAATTGTCAATTTGTTTATATTTTCCTAAAACTTTGATTAGCTCTTCTAGTTGATTTGGTGTATTCATAAATTTTATATGATTTTTCCAATTATCTTTAATATATTTTTTACATATTTTATAATATTTATATTCTTCGCTATTAGTAGATAATTTAGAAAGTGAATCTTTTATTTCTTCTTCATCATTTATATTATTTCGATATTTAATACCAGTCTTTATTAAAACACAATAAACTTTATTTTCATAACTGCCAATGCTTGTATTTATTTCAAACTTATCAAATTTACTTTTATCCTTCACTTTTGTTAACTCATAGACAAGTTTTGTATAATAAAGAATAGTATTTAATTGACTTTGACCTAATTTACTAGTTGTTTTGTTTTCAATGATTAAAAATTTTTGGCTTTTGTCTTTCATATTTAAAACAAGTAAAATATCTATATTAAAAAACTGTCTAATAATCCTTATATTACTAATATCATTAATCTGATTAATAAGGCCATTAGGTAATATTGATTTTAAAAAATCTCTAGAAAATTTATAATATTTACTTTCTTCTTTATAATTAAACCAATTGATAATCCAACTAAAGAAAGCATCTTGAGATGTCTCTTTAGTAGCAAATTTAAATAAATTATTTTTCTCTTTTTTCATAATCGCTCCTTCCCTAAATATAAAAAATAAAAATTCCTCTATATTACATATAACAACTCAAATTCTTAAACCTAACAAGTTGTATTAACTAGAAGTCCTAAGGCTAGTCTATTTAGATTATAAGTGAAAATGAATAAAAAAACAATGAGGTTTGGTCATCATTTATTATTATTTACATAGAAATCAAGTATTTTAACATATAACGTAATTACATCTAATTAAATTTGATCACTATTGCCCCAGAAAGAAGGTAGTGGTTTTTTGTCTCAACTTTAAGTCATAAAAAAACCTAGGTGTTTCCTAGACTTTGTATTGTTTTTTATGGTGGCTCCAGCGGGAATTGAACCAGCGACACAAGGATTTTCAGTCCTCTGCTCTACCGACTGAGCTATGAAGCCATATGGCGGTTCGTACGGGATTTGAACCCGTGATCTCTTGCGTGACAGGCAAGCGTGATAGGCCACTACACTAACGAACCATTGGTTGCGGGAGTAGGATTTGAACCTACGACCTTCGGGTTATGAGCCCGACGAGCTACCAAACTGCTACCATCCCGCGATATCTAAAAAATTGGCGGAGGAAAAGGGATTCGAACCCCTGCGCCGATTTCTCGACCTGTCGGTTTTCAAGACCGATCCCTTCAACCGGACTTGGGTATTCCTCCATGCATTTTGTGAATGCATTTAGATTATAACAAATTGAAATTAATGTGTCAACTATATTTTGTGAAAAAAATATCACAAAAGTCTTGAAATTATTGAAAAATCATATTATAATTAAGAAGTCTTATTAATTAAGACAGTGCCTTGTTGCCCAAGTGGCGGAATAGGTAGACGCACAGGACTTAAGGCCTCTAGCAATTTTATGGAAGGCCTTGAGCACTAATCTAGAAATAGATTATGTGAATTTGCTCAAATTCGGGGAAACCTTACAGATAACGCTGATGGCAATCCCGAGCCAAGATTTGTGAGGGAATTTTGAAATTAAAATATTCAAAAGATGTGTTAAATGATATTGTTTCAAATTCTATAAGTAAAAGAGAATGTTTGATAAAACTTAATTTGAAACCATATGGTGGAAATTATCGCATTTTCGATAAATATATAGAAACATTTAAATTAGATACATCACATTTTCTGGGACAAGGCTGGAACAAAAATAATAGTCCAGCAGATATTAAACCTATTGAAAAATATTTTAATAATGAAATACCCATTACTAGTTATAAGTTAAAGAATCGCATTTTAAAAGAAAAAATTAAAAAACATAAATGCGAAATATGTGGCTTACAAAAATGGAATAATCAAAAAATTCCTTTAGAATTACACCACATTAATGGAAATAACAAAGATAATAGTTTAAATAATTTACAATTACTTTGTCCAAACTGTCATGCTTTAACTGATAATTACCGAAACCGCAAATAAGGTGTAGAGACTTGACGGGCAATACCTAAGTCGTAAGATATGGTAAAGAGAAAGTCCAGACTACAAACATTTTATGGTAGTGAAAACTATAGTAGTAAGAAAATCCTGCGAGTATAACAACTCGTGCCGGTTCAAGTCCGGCCTTGGGCACCAATTTTTAAAATTAACCGGACATTGTCTGGTTTATTTTTATATAAGGAGAATTTTTTATGGGAATGGGACACCTACATTTAAGAAAGATTATTAAAAAAGACACAAACTGAATAGAAAAAAATACTGAAAAACACAAACATGAATATAATATTCCCTATATTTTAAAAGCCATTAATCCCAATAAAAAAACCAGTTATTATCGCATTTTAAAATGTGCAGAAGGCAATTCGTTTAAAAGTGTTCCATCACCTGGTAATGTATCTGGGTTTATTGGTTTTAATATAAATGAACTTAATAAAGAAGAAAAAAAACTTCCGATAATTATCGGATATAAAAAACATGAATATTTAATTGGTTTTTATGATATTGAAAAAATCGAATTCAAAAACTAAAGCGCTTAACTTTAGTTCTTTTTTTGTTTTTCATATTCTTTCATTTTTTCATCTATCCATATTGGCAACATATTTTTAAGTGGTAAAAACCCTTTACGAGATTCCACAATATGCATTCCATCATCTTCTGTTTTATAATATATATTTTTAATTGACATTTTCATTTGTTTTGTCTCATAATCAATATCTAATATTTGACAATAAATAATTTCTCCAACATGAACAAAATCATTAATATCTTTAACAAAATCATTTGAAACTTCTGAAATATGACATAAACCAGAAAAATCCGAATCAATTTTTACAAAAAAACCATATTCTGTAATGCCACTTACTTTACATTCGATTATATCTCCTATTTTATATTTTGGCATGTTTGCACCTCTACTAATGTTTAGTATAACATTAATTCCTTTACTTAACAACTCTAAAGCCTTATAATATTTACAGGTGATTCACATGGAAGAAAAATTAAAAGATATGATTGACCAAATAAGACCATTCTTAGTTATGGATGGAGGAGATATTGAATTTGTTAAATACGAAGATAACTATTTATACATAAAATTATCTGGAGCTTGCCAAAATTGCATGTATCAAGATAATACCATAAATGACGGTATCTTTGAATTTTTTAAAGTCGAAGTACCCGAACTTGAAGGAGTTATCAACATTAACTTATAAGCCAATCAATCTTTTCTATCGGAGCATATTTAGTTATTTCTAAATATGTTTTTTTTAGAAATTCTTCATATTTCTGATTTTTATTTATAATTAAAACTAAATCTTCTTCGTCACGATCTTTATTCATCACTTCCTCATATATATCAAAATAATATGATGGATATAAAAGCCTAGCATAAAGCATACTGTATTCATAAATAGAAAGCCTCCGCAGTTTCAAATAATACACTAAATCTTCAAAAGCAACATCTTCAAATTCATCATCACTAAAGAATAATGATTTCAAATATTCTGCAATATCTCTAACTTCCAAATCAAATATAAAAGATAAAGGATTCATAAAATTAAGCTTATAATTAGGATAAAAAATACGACGATGCGACAACACTATATTGACACTATTTGTAAAATATTTAAAGTTAGCATTATCTACATAGCTTATAGCATTCTCTGCTAAGCCAACATAATAGCTAAATGAATCTTTAATAACGGATTTATTAAGACCTAATTCCCTAATTTGATATTCTAAATAATCGACCTTTTGAATCCACAGATTTTTCCAATTATTCCTATACAATTTTGAATTTTTATTATTTAATTGTAATTTACTGTTATAATTCATTATATCGAAAATATCATATTCTTCACTAGCATTACTAACAGCCATCAAAATATAATTATATTCATCAACTTTAGTTAAAAACTGTTGATTTCTATTTAATATAATATCATTGACTAATATTCCTTTTTGTTTCATATCATTAATACATAAAATTATATCATCAAGTTCATCAATATCCCTATTATAATAAATAAAGAAAAAATCTCTATTTTGAAATTTAAAATGATACTTCCCATCAATTTCTTCTAAATTATCGACATCAATATCATAATAATATTTTATAGTTTCCTTCATACTAATATTATATAAAAAAAGATGAATCTTAGACCCATCTTATTATTATTTTTTAAATTTTGCCACTAAAGCATCAAACATATTTTCACAAGCTTTCAAAAAGGCTTCTTTATCTGCCGTAAAATCAACAGGAACATCTTCAGCATCACTCAAAGAAGAATCAGGAATTGGTTCAACATTTGGAACAAAAGTAGTTGTAGCATCAAGAGAACTAACACTTGCATTTTGAACACTTGGTTCTGCTACTGGAGCTACTGTTTGAGCATCTGCTGGAGCACTAGGCATTGCCGGTATTACAGATTCACTACTAGGTGTTACAACGTTTATTTCTGGTGTTCCACCAACTGGAGATTGTGGCATAATTGGAGTAACATCTGGTACTGGATTAACTGGTTGGCTTACATTCTCTACAGCTGGAGCTACTGGTGCCACTGGTGTTACTGGTTCTACTGGGGGAACGACGTTATTATTCATTTCATTATTAATTGATTCAGCTCCACTTGGTACACTAGGTATTGCTGGATTAGCATTGGCAACTGCACCAGCATTTTCTACATTTGGATGATAATTATTCTTTAAGGCATCAAAAGATGCCACTGGTAAAGTAAGTTGTGAAAAGAAAACATCTTCTGCCCCTAACATAGGGTCCACAACCACATAATCAACAACATTACCAGAAATAATCATTCTTAAAGCTTCTTTTACTGCTCCCCATTCATTTTGATCAACTATTTTAGATAATGTATTATTAACTAACTTTGACACTAAAATTATAGGTAGCCCCATCGTTCCATTCATTTCATTATCCAAAACAACATATATAGCATTATTACTCTTAAAAGCAGTTACTAAAGGCTTTTCTAAGTTAGAGCCAGACATTAAATTTATTTTAATTTTTTCCACATTTATCAATCCCTTCTTTATTCTATATGTAATTATAACAAAACAATTACTTTTTTTCAACACCCTTCAAAATAAAATAACGACAATCATAAGCACAATTTTTTTTAATATAATCATCTATTTTATCATAAGCATTTATCTCTTTATAATTTTTGTTTTCCTTAGAATTAAATCCCTTCAATCTAACTTTACCATAAGCATAATCTCCTAAAATATAATCAAAACTATCGAAATAGTCTGTAATTATACCTTCTAAATCACTTATATTTAAAGCATCACGATAATTTTTAATAACTTCATATTCTTTTCCATCAATATTTACTTTTTCCATATTCACCTACAACACAACAAAAGTTAAAATGCCTACAATCATAACAATTGTACAAATTATACTCATAACTAACAATATATCAACATAACCATTTCCCGAAGTAACTTTATTATTTTCTCTTTCTAATGCCTCAATTGCTTTTTCTAACAAATACTCTTTATTAATAGCATTTTCTCTAATTTTAAAGTAATCAAATACCTGATGATTAATTCTTTCCACTTCTGCACTATCCATTTTATTTAAATCATCCATTGAGTAATTAAGTAATTCATAAGCTTTAACATTTAAATAATGTTTTTCTTTCGGCGTTACTACTTTAGCATTGTCTCGCATTTGTTTTTTAAAATAACTATCAATTTCCATTACATCGTTCGCTGTTAAAAAGTTATAAGAAACTCGTAAAGGATTTTTTGAAAAAGGTGTATATAATAAATCATAAAATTCTTTTACTTCATCTTCAGTTAAATAAAAATTTAATTTTTTAGCAATAAGCATATCTATTAAATCTTTTTGAACAGTTATAAAATAAGGATTCTTAACTACACCTGCCTTTTCATTATCATAATAGACTTGCAAATTACTAAAAAATATTTTTAAAGAATCCTTGGAATAACCAAATTTTGTTAAATTATTATATAATAAATCTTCATCATTAATTACCATCGGATTTACTATATCTAATTCACTATACATACAAATAAGTAATCTTATAGTCACAACTAAAAAAGAGTTATAAATAATTCCCTTTGGCTGATCAGAACTTTGTAAATAATCGTTTATAGCTTTTGTAAAAGCCTCATTAACAAAAACTCGGTTCATACACTTCACCCTATTATTGATTATAACACAAAATTTATTCGATGGGAATAGATAACAAATTACTTTCCCCTAAAATCGTTCCACCATAAAACTCAGGAACTCGTCCATTAATAACTTTAGAAGCAATTAGTACATCATACTCGATAAGCTGCTCACCATTTACAAATGGAGCAATTATTTCTTCCGAAATTTTTATAGTTACATATAATTCAACTAAAGCATTATTCATCCCATAATTGACAATTTTACTTTTTATATTAGTTAATAAAGAACCCACAAAATTTATTTTAAAATATATTTTAGGGCCCAAATTTGCTAAAAAAGCACTATTTGAACCCCCTAATAAAGGCAACTTCATAACTAATCCATACTTACTTGAAAATATATCACTATCAGTATTATTTGTTATTAAACCATCTTCTAAATCAATTAATAAATCATTTAACGTAGTTGTAACAACATCTAAAGCTTGATAAGCATGATCTAAATCATAATCAACATAAAGTATTTCTCCATCACTATTTTTATTTACAACTAAAATATCATCTATAACATCCGAATTCAAAATATCATACCCAATATTATTACTTAAAAAAGATTCTGTAAACCGCTTTAACTTTAAATTAGCAATTCCTATTATTTTCGGCGAAATATTATCACTATATATTTTAAATAAAATAAATGTTAAAAAAAATACCAAAAATAAAACCCCTAATAATATTTTTGATATTTTATAGTTTTTTCGAATTTTTAATTTTCTCATATATAAATTTTATGTTTTAAAAATTTAGAAATGATTTCAAAAACAAAAATAATCCAGCAGCAAATATAATTATTACTAAAACTATTAAAATCTTTACACCTATACCCATTTTATTATCATCCAAAAAATCTTGACTTCCATCTTCAAAATCTTTTTTCTTAAATAAACTTTTAGTATAAAAAGAATCATCTAAAGCATTTTCTGGAGCCTTGCTTTCCTCTTTTTTGTCCTCTTCTACTTTTGGAGTTGGAATATCTTCAATCTTATCATAAACAGCAGTATCCCCACTCCCTTTTAAATCTTCCAAAATATTTAATGGATCTACCTCATCTTTTTCGTTTTTAATAGCTTCTTCTTTAACTTTTGCTTCATTTATAGTAATTGTATTTATTAATTCCATTAAATCTTCTTCAGCTTTATTAATTTCTGGTTTCTCAATATTATTTTCAACCGAATAATCTTCATCATTGTCCCCAATATTTAAATTATTCAAAATATCATATTGAGTATTACGCAATTTTTTAGCCCGAGCTTCTTCATAAGTTTCTGGTTTCTCATCCTTAGCTTTTTCTAAAATTATATTAAGATCATATTCTTTAGTAGGAACATCATCAATTATACTATTTTCTTCATGTTTTGGCTCTACCCTAATGCTTTTTCTCTTCGGAGCCTCATTATACTTCGTATCTAAAATTTTCTTGATTTTTTCAATATCAATCTCCGGCTCCTGATTACCTATAACTGTAGCATTACTTCTAATATTATAGCCATCGAGTTCACTATCTTTAATTTCTTTATATAATTCCTCATTGCGTGTTACACGTGACATTTTTTTATCATCACTATATTTATCTAATCTTGAATTATTCATAGCACTACCTCTACCAAAATAATAACATAAAAACTATTATTTTTAAATAATTATCGTTGATTTTTAAAAATCTATTTACTATAATTATACAAGGAGGACTTATGAAAAAATTAGAAGTTAACGAAAATTGTATTGGTTGTGGCATGTGCATCGCTATCGATAATGAACATTTTGATTTCCAAGATAATCTCTCACATGTTATTAGCAATGAAAATTTAGAATCAGACAACTTAAAAAATGCCATTGCATCTTGTCCTGTCGGAGCAATAAACGTTATTGAAGATGCAAATAATGAAACTGATAAT
>CALVVI010000026.1 GCA_944363815.1 uncultured Bacilli bacterium
TACTTCCCCATATTCTAGTACTTTATATGGGATTGCTCATCCCATTTAATCTATTCCGATAAATTTTGACTCCGTCGATTTATTTAAGAACAAATTATTTCCCGGGAAATATATATTTACCCAAAGTAAATTTTATAACATTTAAAATAATAGCAACAACATTTAAAATACAAATTTTCCTAAAAAACGGACAAATTTACAGTAATTTTTTAATATTTTTTTTGCTAATAACTTTATTTATGACCTTATTTTGATATAGTTTTTAATATTTCCCGGGAAATAAAATCCTAATTCTTATGATTATTCTACATGCTTTTTGAAATTTTAAAATTAAACACCTTTTTTGAAAAAAAATACAAAAAAACGCTCAAATTTTCAAAATTGATATTTCCCGGGAAATAAATTTTTTGTCAGAAAAATTATGTTGATAACTAAAGTAATGCTAATTATAAAATAAAAATCAGTCTTATTTTTAGGCATAAATATGGGAAATTTTGTTTTGTAAAAATTACATAATAAAATTTATAACTGTATAAATTTATATCAGAATTTTCACAAAAACAATCATTTGTTCGTATATGTTTCACGTGGAACATATACCAAACCGAAAAATATAATTGAATATCATCAATATATTATTAACTGCTTATCAACAGTAATGTTTCACGTGAAACATTGTCATTAATGACTAATGAAAATAATTGTATCTCTTCCGCAAATAAAATATATTACATTAATAAACTTAGATCACAGTTTTCAAATAAAGTTATTAACTAATATGTTTCACGTGAAACATTAAAGATTCATTAATAACACAAAATCAACAATAATATATTTTTAACTATATCTAAGTTTTAATCATTATAAAATCAAATAATTAAATTTTAAAATTAATCACAAATTACCAACAATGTTTCACGTGAAACATTGTACCTATCAAAAAAACTTTAAAAAATAATTATATTTTATAATAAAATAACAAAAACATACGTAAATTACCAAAATTTTATGTATTTAAAATTGATTTTATTCACTAATTATCAACACGATGTTTCACGTGAAACATTGTTGCAAAAATATATTAAACAATTATAAATCTAAAATAATGAATACTGTTTAATTCAACCATATTCATTTATTCATATGTATAATTATAATTATCAACAATGAATGTTTCACGTGAAACATTCATTATCTAGATTAAAATTTAAAAATTAGTGCCTTTTTTTGAAAAAAATTACAAAAAAAGGGTACAATTTTAAAAATTAATAAGTAAAATATAGTTGATGAAACAAAAAAAAGAATATGTTTCACGTGAAACATATTCTAAATATTTAAAATTACTCTTGAGTAGTATCCTCGGATTCAGTATTATTGTTAAATTCAGTAGTATCTTCACTATTATCTTCAGATTCTATTTCTTTATCTACTAAACTAATAGCAGAAACCTTTTGATTATCTCTTAAATGTATTAATCTTAATCCTTGAGTAACTCTTCCAAGGACAGATATTTGATCAACTGGCATACGCATAGTCATTCCTGAATCAGTCATAATCACTAATTCTTTATCAGGCTTAATAATTTCTACAGCAACTAAATTTCCGTTCTTATCAGTAATATTTAATGCTTTGACACCCTTGCTTCCTCTTTTAGTTTGTCTAAATTCACGAACGTATGTTTGTTTACCGTAACCCTTTTCTGTAACCAATAGTATAAGGTCTTCTTCATTAACAATTTCACAGCAAATACACTTGCTTTCTTCAAGATTAATACCTCGCACACCACTTGCTGTTCTACCCATTACTCTTATTTCATCTTCATTAAATTTAACCATTCTACCAGCATCACTACCAAGTAATACTAAATTGTATCCATTAGTCTTTTTAACATCAATTAATTCGTCATCATCACGTAAAGTAATACAAATCTTACCACTATTACGAATATTTGCAAATTCACTAATTAAAGTCTTTTTAACAATTCCTTGCATAGTAGCAAATAATAAATATTTATAATCATCTTCATTATTGATGTTGATAACTGCGTTAACCTTTTCTTCTTTTTCAACTTGTAATAGATTAACTATCGGTATTCCCTTAGATTGGCGACTGTATTCAGGAATTTCGTAACCTTTCAATCTATATACTTTACCTTTATTAGTAAAGAATAATACATAATCATGTGTTGATAAGTTGATCATGTGTTCAACAAAATCTTCATCATTTGTAGACATTCCTTTAATACCAACACCACCACGATTTTGTGATTTAAATGTATCTGAAGTAGTTCTCTTAATATAACCATTATGAGTCAATACTACCAAGATATTTTCTTCAGGAATTAAAGATTCATCTTCGATAAAGTCAACTGCTGTCATATCGATTTTAGTTCGACGTTCATCAGCATATTTAGCCTTGATTTCTAACATTTCTTCTTTGATTATTGCTAATACCTTATTATCGTCTGCTAAAATGCCCCGTAAGCGATCAATTTCAATGTGTAAGGCATTTAACTCTTCTTCGATCTTTTCGCGTTCTAAACCTGTTAAACGACGTAATTTTAATTCTAAGATATTATCAGTTTGAATTTCTGAAAAACCAAACTTCGACATCAATTTTTCTTTGGCTTCACTATCAGCCTTAGATTCCTTGATAATTCTAATAACTTCATCGATATTATCTAAAGCAATCTTATATCCTTCTAAGATATGTACTCTTTTTTCAGCCTTATCTAATTCAAATCTTGTTCTTCTAATTATTACTTCCCTTTGGAAATCGATATATTTTGAAATAATACTCTTTAAACCTAAAGTTTTTGGAGTTCTATTATCAAGCATCAATAAATTAATACCAAAAGTTGTTTGTAACTGTGTATGTTTATATAAATTATTTAAAACTACACTACCATTAGCATCTTTCTTTAACGTTATAACAATTTTTATACCATTTTCTAAGTTAGTTTCTTCATGATAATCGGCAATTCCATCAAGAATCTTATCTCTAACTAACTCTCCAATTCTTTTCTTTAATTCCAAAGTATTAACTCCATATGGAATTTCTGTTATTACTATTCTATGCTTATTACCTTCTTCTTCAATCTCAGCTTTAGCTCTGATAGTAATTGTTCCTTTACCAGTTTCATAAGCCTTTTTAATTCCTGAATTACCAAGAATAATTGCTCCAGTTGGAAAATCTGGTCCTTTAATATATTGCATCAATCCATCAGTATCTATATCCGGATTATCAATATAAGCAACACATCCATCGATTACTTCTCCCAAGTTATGTGGTGGAATATTTGTTGCCATACCAACAGCAATACCCATCGTACCATTAACCAAAATATTTGGAAATCTACTAGGTAAAACTTGTGGTTCTTCGAGAGATTCATCGAAGTTTAAATCAAAATCTACCGTATTTTTGTTGATATCTCTTAATAATTCTAATGATATCTTGGCAAGTCTTGATTCCGTATAACGATAAGCAGCAGCTCCATCACCATCCATGTTACCAAAGTTTCCATGGCCATCGATTAACATATATCGATAACTAAAATCTTGAGCCATTCTAACTAGTGCTTCATAAATTGAAGAGTCACCATGAGGGTGATATTTTCCCATTACGTCCCCGACAACTCTCGCACATTTCTTATATTGTTTATCTGGTGTATAACCTGATTCATACATTGAATATAATATTCTTCTATGTACTGGCTTCAAACCATCTCGTAAATCAGGGATGGCTCTAGCAACAATTACACTCATAGAATAGTCAAGAAATGACTTTTCTATTTCATCAACTATATTATTTTGTTTAACTCTATCCATTTTAACCTCCCTAAATATCTAAGATAGCATAACCAGCATTCTTTTCGATAAATTCTCTTCTTGGTTCTACTTCTTCTCCCATTAATTTTTCAAATGCAGCATCAGCAGCTTGTAAATCATCAACTGTAATTTGTCTTAAAATTCTAGTTTCTTTAGCCATTGTTGTATCTCTAAGTTCATCAGGATCCATTTCACCTAGCCCTTTATTACGAGATATTTCCGGCTTAACATTTGCTGGCAAAGTTGCTAAATATTCATCTTTTTCATCATCGTCAAGTACATACTTTATTGTCTTACCATGAGTAATTTTATAAAGTGGTGGACAAGCCGCATATACATGACCTGCTTCAACGATTGGTCTAAAGAAACGATAGAAAAGTGTTAATAACAATACTCTAATATGTGACCCATCGACATCGGCATCGGTCATAATAATTATCTTATCGTAACGTAACTTAGATAAGTCGAATTCATCACCAATGCCTGTACCAAAAGCCGTAATAATTGTCTTAATTTCTTCATTACTTAAAGCTCTATCAAGTCTCGCTTTTTCAACATTTAAAATCTTACCACGTAAAGGCAGTATTGCTTGAGTCATATAATCTCGTCCATTTTTAGCAGATCCACCTGCTGAATCCCCTTCGACTAGAAAGATTTCTGACTCACTTGGATCTTTACTCTTACAATCAGTAAGTTTGCCGTAAAATGCCGTAATCTCTAAGTCACCTTTACGTCTTACAAGTTCTCTTGCTTTCTTTGCTGCAATTCTAGCACGAGAAGCTGACATAGCTTTTTCGATAATTGTCTTAGCAACTGTTGGATTTTCCATCAAATAACGTTCAAATCCTGTACTAAATACATCACTAGCAATCTTTTTAACTTCACTATTACCTAATTTTGTCTTAGTTTGTCCTTCAAATTGAGGATCTGGATGCTTACAAGAAATAATCATTGTAAGACCTTCCCGAACGTCATCACCTGATAAAGACTCATCTTTTTCTTTAAATAACTTTTGATTCTTGCCATAATTGTTGATAACTCTCGTTAAAGCAAGTTTTACTCCATCTTCGTGAGTTCCACCTTCATAAGTATTGATATTATTCGTAAAAGAATAAATATTAGAGTTATATCCATCATTATATTGGAAAGCCACTTCAAAGAAAATATTGTCTTCTTCTCCACTTAAATAGATAATATCATCATGCAAAACATTTTTATTTTTGTTAAGCATTTGCACATATTCAATAATTCCCCCATTATAAAGGAATGTATCATGTTTATCATCTTCTCTTAAATCATATAAATTGATTCTGAGCCCTTTATTTAAGAAAGCAATTTCTTGTAATCTTTTATATAAAGTATCGTAATCATAATGTGTAGTTTCCTTAAATATTTCTTCATCAGGTTCAAATCTTACTGTACTTCCAGTTCTCTCTGGATTACAAGATTCAATAATTTTAAGTGGTTCAACAGGATGTCCACCATTTTCAAATCTTTGATAATATACATTTCCATCCCGATAAATCTTAACTTCCAACCATTTTGATAAGGCATTAACAACTGAAGCCCCAACACCATGAAGACCTCCACTTACTTTATAACCTTCTCCACCAAATTTACCACCAGCATGAAGTACTGTAAATATTGTTTCTACTGTTGATAAACCAGTTTTTTCGTTGATACCTGTTGGAATACCTCGGCCATCATCGCGAACTTCAATAACATCACCTTTATCGACAATTACTTCGATATCATCACAAAATCCTGCTAATGCTTCATCAACTGCATTATCGACAATTTCCCAAACTAAATGATGAAGTCCTCGCTCACCAGTTGATCCTATATACATACCAGGTCTTTTACGAACTGCTTCTAGACCTTCTAGAACTTGAATATCCGAATCAGTATAATGTGTTTCTTTCATTCTATTTATCCTCCTTAATATAACCATCTTCTACCTTAAATGTTTTTGCTTTTTTGATAACTTTTTTATCTACTTTATTAATTTCTGTCGTCGTAATAAATGTCTGCACTTCATTATTAAGCATTTTCAAAATATTAGTTATCTTTTCCTTATCTAACTCACTAAATAAATCATCTAAAATAAGTATTGGATAATATTTTTTTATTTCATAAATAACATTTAATTCCGCAATTTTAAAGGAAATAATGGCATTTTTTCTTTGTCCTTCACTTCCCCATTCTTTCAAATTATTATTATCCAAGACAAATTCAATATCATCATGATGAACACCCAGTAAAGTCTTACCAATTTCCATCTCTTTACGATAATTCTTTTGATAACTTTTTAATAACTCACTAGCATTTTTATTTTTATAACTAGAAACATACTTTACTTTCAATTCTCCAGTTTTAAAAATACTTGCATAAATATCCGTAATATATTTATTAATATTTTCTATAAATTCCTTCCGATATTTAGCAATCATTACCCCATATTCTACCAACTTTTTAGTAACAATATCCAAATAACTTGTATCATTATTACCATTTACATACATACTTCGAAGATAAAAGTTTCGCTGCTTTAATATTCGATTGTAATTTGCCAAAACCACCAAATATTCTTTATAAAGTTGGCTTATTTCAATATTGAGTAACTTTCTTCGCTCTGCTGGAGCCTCATCAATTAATCTTGTGTCGACCGGATTAAACAGTATTACATTGATTCTCGATACATAATCACTTATTTTATCTTGCTTGTTATCATCGATTTCCACCGTTTTCCCATCATTACTTATCGTAACAGTGTAACTTGATAAATCTCCATTCTTCCGTATTTCACCTCTTACTTTTGCTTTAATATTCCCTTTTCGAATGAGAGACTTATCATTACTTATTCTAAATGACTTAGTTAAAGATAGTAAATAAATTGCTTCAATTAAATTAGTTTTACCTGATCCATTTTTACCATAAAAAACATTCAAAAAATTATCAAACTCGATATTTAACTTTTCATAGTTTCTAAAATTAACCAAGTTTATTGATTCAATTTTCACGATTTACCCCCTTTAACAGTTAGTATTTAAAATTTAAGGCATTGTGGTATACCTATACACATATTAATTATAACACAAAAAAAAGGTGTTTTAAAGCAAAAAACGACTTTTAGACACCTAAAAATCACAAATAATTAACCCACTTTTAAAATAATTAAATTTTTCTCATAAAATTCTAAAATTATCCCCTATTCATATAGATTACTAACATTCTACTACACTTAAGTATTTGATTATTAAATATTGCATAAGAAATCATAAACTTTTTTACTTCTCCATCATCAAAAGTAATACTAACAAACTCCCCATCTTTTTCATAACTCTTAATCATTCCAAAATTAAACCAAATAATTTCTCCATTTTTCTTCCCACTCAAAGGAAAAAACAAAATATTGTTCTTTTCACTAACCATTATAGGTATTTTATAGCGACTTTTTATTAAATTTCTTGCTCCAACAATCCTCCCTTGCAAAGAACTACCATAATATTCACAACTATTTTCCAAAATATCTTTTAAATTATTCCCCGGAATTATTAGTTCTGTTGATAACTCGTTTATAACTGTTTTATCGCTATCATACATTAAATAATAAGTATTTTTATTAATAATATAATCCATAAACCCACCTCTTGGAGGCCTATTTTAGCACATAAAAACCAAAAAATTTGTCGAAAAAAAAGAACAATTAACAAATTGTTCAATTTTAATATGTTTTTATTGGTAAAATTAGTTCAATCAATGATTCATCAGTCACTGGTTTAATAAGTATTGGCTTATCATCAGTATTTAAAAGTAAGAATATATTTTCTTCTTTTACTACCTTTAGGGCATCCATCATATATTTAGAACTAAATGATATTTCAATCTTTTCCTTATTATTACAATCAATATGTAGTTTTTCTTCAGCATTTCCTAGTTCATTACTAGTTGAAGTAATTACCATTTCTTTATCTTCAATATGCATCTTTATAATATTTTTTTCTTTATTTTGAGCAAGTAATGCTGCTCTATCTACTGCATCATAGAATTCTTTCAAATTTAAATTGATCATATAAGCAAAATCGTTTGGAATAAAGTGAGAAGTTTCTGGATAAGTTCCACTAAGTAGATTACTTTGAACATAAATATTTTTATAAATAAATAGTATTTTGTTGGTAAATACATGGATTTCCACATTTTCATCTTCACTTATGATTTTTTCAAGTTCTGTAATACTTCTACCAGGAATTACGATATTAATCATCTTATTAACTGGTGTAGATAATTTTATATTTTTCTTAGATAATCTATATGAATCTGTTGCAATACATTCTAATATATCCCCATTAATTTTTAAGTTAATACCAGTAAGTAATGGTCTTACTTCTTGTGTAGATAATGCATATGAAGTTTGCGCAATTATTTCTCTTAATTTATCTGCTCCAATATTGATTGCATCATCACTCTTTTCAATATTTATATTAGGATAATCATTAGGATTATAACAATTAAGTCTATATTGGTTACTTGGAGTAGATATTTTAATCTTTAAATTATCTTCTATTTCAAAGTCAATTACATCTGCAGGCATTTTTCTAATCATATCCACAAAATATTTACTTTGAATAATAATTCTACCCCTTCCTTCTAAATGTTTAATATTTGCTTCAGGAATTGTTACCTTTATAGTTAATTCAGAATCACTTGCTAAAAGTTCAATCCCTTCATTACTAACATCAAATACTATCCCATTTAATACCGGAATAGTTGTTCTTTGTGATAAAGCCTTTGTTACATTATTTAATGCTTCTAAAATTACATTTTTTTCAATAGTCCATTTCATCTTTCATCCATCCTTCTTTCTTATATATTTATTTTAATTATTTTATTAATAGCGTTAATAATGTTGATAACCATATTATATCATAAAAATTACCTTATATTTCGACAAATTTTCTTCACTACTTATCAACATTATTGTAACTTAGTTTTAATTTCTTTCAACATATTTTGCAAGTTCTCATTTGTTTCTAACTCTTCCTTTATTTTATCAATAGCAGTAGATACTGTCGAGTGATCTCTTCCCCCGAATTCTAGGCCAATTTTAGCCAAATTTTCATCAGTTTCTTCTCTACATAAATACATTGCTATATGCCTTGGCCTTACTACACTATTCGTTCTTCTCTTGCTTTTTAAGTCATCCACAGATATTTTAAAGTATTCCGCGACTGCATTTTGAATCGAGGCAATTGAATTGTTGATAAATATGTTGGTAGTTACATAATCCTTTAATGCTTCGTTAGCAAAATCGAGTGTTATCTTATCTGGTACCATCATCGCCGAATATGCGAGTAATCTGTTGATAGTTCCTTCGATATGTCTTACGTCATTGACACATGAATTAGCGATATATTCGATAGCATCATCGGTAAGTTTCGTTTCAATACTTGTATTTTTGACCTTTGCTTTGATTATTTCACACCTAAGGTTGAAATCTGGTGGATAAATATCCACCGGAAGTCCCCACATAAACCTACTTCTAAGCCGCTCTTCTATCTTTTTCAAGTCATCCGGACTTTTATCACTACTAATAATTATCTGTTTATTAGCTTGATGTAGAGCATTAAATGTATGGAAAAATTCTTGTTGTGTCCGCTCTGCTCCAACTAAAAACTGGATATCATCGATTATTAATACATCGACATTACGGTATTTATTCTTAAATTCATTAGCATAATTGATATTACTACTTCCCTTATCTATTGTAGCAATACCCGTAAATTCGGTCATAAACTCATTACTAGTTGTATATAATACCTTTTTATCACTATGATCATGAATATAATTACCTATTGCTTGCATCAAATGTGTTTTCCCTAGTCCACTTCTTCCATATATAAATAAAGGATTATGAATAGTTCCAGGTGCTTCTGCAACAGCCCTTGCTGCCACAAATGCGAGCCTATTTGAGTTACCAACAATAAAGTTATCAAAAGTAAATTTAGGATTTAAATTGGTATTCCACTCTATTTCTTTAGTTATTTGCTCCTCTTCAATAACTGGTTGCGTAAAAGTTTCTACTTCATCTTCCGTAATATATTTAAAAGTGTAATTAATTCCTGTTAATGCAAAGAAAGAAGCATCTATTATATCATTATAAGTTTCACTAAGCATTTGCTTATGTATTTCCATTGGAACCTTGATTGTTACTACATTGTTAACAATTGAAAGTAGTTCAAGTTTTGAAAACCAAATGGTATAAGCATTTTGACTAACTTGAGATTGAATATCATTTAAAAAGCGCGAAAAAAGTTCATCTGTTTTCAAAACCTCACCCCACTAACAACATTTCACTGACTACATTGTAAACCATTTTTAAAAAAATTAAAAGAGAAAAATTATCAAAATTACTTATCCTCCAAATTAACAACAAAAAAAGTTCGACAAAATCTGACAAAAATAGACTTATCCAGACTATCAACAATTTAAAAATAACACAACCAACATACCAACAATTTATCCACAGACATGTTGATAGTATGTTGTTAATTGTGTTGATAAAAATTGATAGTTATCCACATTTTATCAACAATCCACAAAATACGTGGATAACTCTTGCTTTAAGAAAGATATCATAATAAAATTTAATTAATATTATTTTAAGAAAGGAATGTGCCTGATGAGTAAGATTTCTAACATGTTAAATATGCTTCAAATTTTGAAAGATAATCAAATTCATAGTATTGCTAGCTTATCTCAAGAACTCGAAGTATCTCAAAGGATGATTAGAGAGTACAAGCAAGAATTAGAACAAGCTGGAATTTACTTAAAATCTTATACCGGCAAATACGGAGGCTATCAATTATATAAAAATGATAACTTCCTAAAAATAGATAGCATCATTAAAGAAAAGATGTATTTAATAATGAAAAAAGCTATTTCTAATAAAAATAAAGTTAAAATAAAATTTTATTCCATTAACTCTGGTTTAACCCAACGTATTATTCACCCTGCTGAACTATTTAACTATTTAGATAAATGGTATATTGCAGCTTTTTGTGAATTACGTAATGAAATTAGATTGTTTAAGTTAGATGATATTAAAGATTATAAGGTTTTAGATGAGAAATATGATAATGAAAATAAAATAAAAATTTAATTGTGTCATATATATTGCCACAATATTTGTTATTATGCTTATAGGGAGGTAATCATATGGAAAAAATAGTATTTGTAACTCACAATAAAGGGAAAATTGCTTCTGCTAAACAAAAACTTACTAATGTTGATTTAGAAATATTTGAACATGATTTAGAGGAGCCTCGTAGTGATGATATTACTTATATATCCAAGTGCAAAGTATTAGAAGCCTATGATTTAGTTCAAAAACCCTGTATCTCTCTAGATTGTGGTTTTTGGATTGATGAATTAGATGGATTTCCTCGGGCATTTGTTAATTTTGCTTTAGAAACAGTTGGCATCGAAGGAATATTGAATATGATGAAAGAAAAAGAAAATAGGGCATGCCAATTTACTGAATGTTTATCATATTATGATGGTGAGTCTTTACACCAGTTTATGGGATATCACAAAGGAATTTTAGCTGAAAAAATTATAGGAGAAGAAAGTAACAAAAAATGGTCAGATCTTTGGTACATATTTATTCCTGCAGGTTATACTAAAACTTTAGCGGAAATGACTGAAGAAGAGAGAAAGAATCGTCAAAAAATCTCTTCAGTTGATGCTTTTTTAGAATTTGCTAATTGGTATAAATCTAGGAAAAGAGCTCCAATTTTACAAAGAAAGCACTAAAAACATTGATTTTTCTTGACTTATCCCGGAATTTAATATTATAATAAGAGGGCTAAAGAAAAGGAGAGATTGTTTTATGAAAAGAACTTACCAACCAAATAAAAGAAAACAAGCAAAGAAACATGGCTTTTTTGCAAGAAAAGGTACAAAAATTTTAAACAATCGTCGCAAAAAGGGACGCAAAGTTCTATGCAAGTAAAAACCACTTAATGTGGTTTTTTTCCTAAGGAGAAAACTATGAAAAGATATGAAATGGTTAAAAAGCATGAAGATTTTAATACCATTATTAATAAAGGAAAAAAAATATCTAATAAATACATGTTAATATTTTTCATAGAAAAGGATTTCGAAAAACCTAATTTTGGTATAGCAGTAGGCAAGAAAATAGGCAATGCTGTAATGCGTAATAAAATGAAAAGAATATTTCGAAATCTTGTAGATAATAATCGTTTACTATTTAAAAATTATCATAATTATATTATAATGATTAAGAAGGAAGCAACGAATGCTCCTTATAAAGTACTCGATGAAGAAATGAAAAATATTCTCAAGAAAGGATAAATATGAAAAATAAATTCAAGGTATTTGCTCTAGTATGTGTACTTTTACTTACTAGTGGATGTGGTACCTCAAATTATATTAAAGATGACGAAGGAAATATCGTCGAATTTGAAGAAACTGGTCAAATGCTCCAAAAAGATATTTTGTGTTTACCAGAAGAAAATAGTGAATTATATAAATTATATGAAGAAAACAAAGATCAATTAAAGTATGATTTTGAAGATCTTCCAAGTTGTTCAGATTATAGTTTATCTTCAACAAAAAGCTCTGGCTTATGGGAATTCCTATTTGTTAAGCCTTTAGCATTCCTAATATTAAAGTTAGGAAACTTAATTGGTAACTTAGGTGTTTCCTTAATATTAATAGGGTTAGCAATACGTCTTATACTTTTACCATTTACAATTAAAAGTTCTAGACAATCATTTAACATGCGTAAGGCTCAACCAGAAATTGAAAAGATTGAAAGAAAATATCGTGATCGTACTGATAATGAATCTCTAATGGCTAAAAGTCAAGAAACAATGATGGTTTATAAAAAGTATAAAGTAAATCCAATGGTTGGATGCTTAATGGCTCTAATTCAAATTCCATTGTTCTTTGCGTTTTTACAAGCAATCTATAGAACTCCAGCTATATATGAAGAAACCTTATTTGGTTTTGATTTAGGTATGACTCCAATGGTAGGAATTGGCCAAGGAAATTACTTATATATACTTTTATTAATATTAATTGCTATATCGACATATTTTTCATTCCGTCAAACAATGACACAAACACCGCAATCCACTCCAGAAGCGGCTAAACAAATGAAGATAATGCTTTATGTAATGTTAGTTATTGTAGTTTATGCATCACTAACACTTCCAACTGCTTTAGCATTCTACTGGATTGTAACTTATGCATTCATTGCTATTCAAAATATTATTATCAATATGATTAATAATAGATCCTTAACTAATAAACCTCGTAAGAAAAAGGAAGAAAAGAAAAAAGAAAAAATTAAAGATAAATTAGTTAAGAAAGAAGGTATGAAGTATGGAAAAAATAATTAAAGATGGCAAAGTTACTGAAGAAGTTTTAGAAGAAATACTAGCAGAAAACAGCTTAACTAAAGATGAAATAGTTTATACATCTCATGATAAAAAAGGTAAATTGTTTCAAGGTAATTTAAAAGAAGTAACTGTTTATAAAAAGACAGATATTAATGATGCCATAAAAGAATTTTTAAAAGAAATAATTGAAAATATGGGTCTTGAAGTATCATTTGAAACTACAACAAAAGATGAAAGAACCACAATTAAAATGTATTCTAATAATAACCCAATAATCATTGGTAAAAATGGTCATACATTAAAAGCTTTAGAAAATTTAGTTAAACAAAAGATTCAAAATGATACAGGAATATTCTATAAAATTAATTTAGATGTCTCAAATTATAAAGAAAAGATACAAAAGAGCATCGAAAGATTAGCCAAAAATACTGCAAGAGAAGTAGCAAAGACTAAGATTCCAGTTGCTCTTGATAATATGACTTCATACGAAAGAAGAATAGTGCATAATGTACTTACAGATTTTAAAGGGGTCAAAACGGAAAGTGAAGGGGAAGAACCAAACCGTCACGTTGTAATTAAACCAGAATAGGGAAGCAATATGCTTCTTTTTTTGTAATTATATCTTGACAAATAAACCGCATTTTTATATAATTACGGTGTACTTGTCAAAGAAGAGGGGTATTTATGGACTTAAAAAAAATTAATGAATTTCAAACAGAAAATAATATAGAAATAATTGAAAATCTTATTAAAATAAATGGCGGATACATAACTTCTAAAATCTTGACTGATTTGGGAATTCATAGAATGTATTTAAAAATAATGCTAGATAAACACCTGATAGAAAAAGTTAATAGGGGAATTTATATTTCTAGTAAAACATTAGAAGATTCTTTTTTTACATTTCAATTAAGATATCCTAAAATAATTTTTTCTAGATTTACTGCTTTATATTTTTATGGATTAACTGAAATAATTCCATATAATTTTGATTTAACAATGGATAATAATTATCATGTAGATAAAATAAATAAAAATCATAATATAATTAGATGTAAAAAGGAATTTCTATTTTTAGGTTTAACTGAAGTAGAAACTCCATATGGCCATAAAGTTAAAGCCTATGATCGGGAAAGATGTATTTGTGATATTATAAAATATAAAAACAAATTAGACTTAGAACAAGTAAAAAAATCAGTAAAACTGTATTTAAAAGATAAAAATAAAGATTTAATAAAACTGTCCGAATATTCTAAGATTATGGGAATAAATAAAAAAGTAATGGATTTTGTGGGGATGTACAATGAATAGCATGCAAATAAAAGATAAATTGAAAAATATTGCTAAAGAAAAAAATATTGAATTTAATATTTTATTAAAATTCTATGCTTTTGATAGATTTATTTTAAGACTATCAAAAAGTAAGTATGCAGATAACTTTATAATTAAAGGTGGTTTCTTATTAAGTAAATTTTTTGGCTTAGAAAATAGAAGTACAATGGATATTGATTCTGCACTAAATAATTTTGATCTAACAAAAGAAAATATTATAAAAATAATTAATGAAATTATAAAAATCGATTTAAATGATAATGTAATATTTGAATTTAATGATATTACTAGCATAAGGGAAGAAGATGAATATGGTGGATTTAGAGTTCATTTAACATTTAAACTTGATAATATAAAAGAATTACTAAAATTTGATATAGCAACTGGTGATCCGATTACTCCCAGTGCAATAACATTCAATTATAATTCATTATTGGGTGAAGAAAAAATTAAAATTTGGGCTTATAACATTGAAACAATTTTAGCAGAAAAATTAGAATCAATATTTAGTAAATTAGAAACTGGTAGCAGAATGAAAGATTATTATGACGTATATTTAATTTATACATTATATTGGGATAAAATGAACAAAAACAATTTACTAAATGCCATTAAAAATACTTTTAATTATCGTAATTTTAATATAGACCCTTTAAAAGTATTAGCAGTAATTAAAAATAGTTTAATTTTAAAAACAAGATGGAAGTCGTACTCTAGAAAACATAATTATGCTAAAGATATTACTTTTGAAGACACCATAAAATCCATTAATGATATTGTAAATGACTTATTTTTAATAAAAATATAATTTTACTATAGGCTAATTTATTTTCAAAGTGCAAAGTGCAAATTTCAAAGTGCAAAAATTGCACTTTGAAATATACACGAAATGGAGAAAATACTTATGAATAATAAATATATATTTGAAACTGATGATTTAAATGAAATGAATTTAGTAGTAAATAAATATAAACTACTAAGTGCTTTGGAAGAACTAAAATCTTGGAGAAGAGATTTATATAAAGGCTATGATAACGATATTAAACATTTATCTAATGGTAATATATATACTCAACAAGAATTATTAGAAGATATAAATGTTCCTAGAGATGAACATGGCATAATAAAAGATTGTAAAAGTATATATTATGTAGATGATATTATAAATCGCATAGATGAAATATTATATGATGTTAATATTTTTTTAGATTAATAAACTTAAATAAAAAAAAGTTCTTCTTCAGTGTCTAATACAAAATTTTCCTAGACTAACGCCCTAAGCGAACTGGAGTACGAACTTTATATAAAAATACCATAGCTCATATAAATTATCAACATCTAATTGACAAATCTAATGAAAAAAAGTTAAATATCATTAGATTTGTCAATTACCATACAATGAATTATATCGTGGCTATAGTAATAAATAAAGATTTCTTTCATTTACTAAAAGTGTGTGAACACACAATTTTAGTAAATGAAAAAGGTAAATAATTATCCGTTATCTACCTTTTAAAATGATATATTTTCTTTAATTCT
>CALVVI010000027.1 GCA_944363815.1 uncultured Bacilli bacterium
AAAAGTAGTTATCACTATAAATTTGCTGAACCTGAAGAAAAATTAACTTATGATATTTTAAAAAGAAATATTAAATAGCAAGCTCACGCTTGCTCATTTTTATATTAATTTAAGTTAAATTAAAAATATATTAACATACTCTTTAACTGATTTTTATCATAACCAGCAGTTTCTTTTAAAACACATATCTTTTGCATTTCAGATATAACACCATTTAAAGTAGACATAAGCATTCCAGTAATTTCAGCATAAAAGAAATATTTAACCTGATATTTTAAAATTCATCATTTGAAGTACCTTATTAAAAGATGCTATATCTTTTATTCCTATTCTTTCCACAATATCTTTTAAAATAATCGAATCGTATACGCTAGATAAGTAGTTTGTTTTATCTTCATCATTGGTGAATAAAAATCTTTGAGGAAGTCCACCCCATTTAAAAACATCGTATAATAATTTCTCATAATCCTTTTCTTTTGTATTTGTTAATTCAACAATTTCCTTAAAAGTTAAAGGAATCTGCCGGATAAATCCGTTGATAATTCAAGTAAAGTTATTCCACCACACTGGAATAACTTTACAACAATAATATATAATACTTACTTATTACAATACCATAAAATATAATTTGTAGATTCTTCTATTTGATCCAAAAAATATTCTGTAGAATAATCAACCGTACTTTGATCAATACCCGCAAGAAACATTTCTCTCGGCAAATACTTATAAGGGCAAATATGAGATAAAATTATATCAACTTTATTATTTAACTTTTTTAAAATATTCTTTACTTTAATTTTTGTCTTCTCATTAGGTTGTTCACTTTCATACCAATTATATCCCATTGCTAATCTAAAATGCTTATCAACGCTATAAGCCCCTCCAATAACTAAAATCTTATGATTATTAAAATCATATACTTCTCCAGCTTTAGCAAATAATATATTTGGATAATCTTCTTCATAATAAACTATTCCACTATGAAATTCTTTTGTTTTATAAGATTTTATATTTTCAGGTCTTTCTTCATGATTACCATGTATACAAAAAATTGTTATTGGATATTGTAATAAACTTCAAAAAAATCAATTAAATTATACTATGTTTCATTTTAAATGTAAATATTTCCATTCCGAATTTATTCAAGATATTTCTAGACATTAAACACTAACTATGCTAAAATAACTAACCAAGTGATAAGTATGAAAATAAGAGTCTTTATTAATAGTGATATTGATACCGAAGAAATAAATATAGAGAATAACACAATTTGTTTATACTTTAAAAGTGTTGAATCTTATAAAGAATTTAGATCTAATTTCTCTTTATCTAAAATATTTAAAGATAACTATAATGAAAACATAAGTTTTTCTGATGCTATAGGAAGCGTTAATTTAAGTAGATTTAAAAAAATATTTAAAAGAACTAAACCTATACTTATATATCACTCTGAATTATTAGAAACTATTGATGTACCAATTATTGTTGATTTAAGTGGTTTATCATTTAAAGATAAAATATCTATACTCACTAATCCTTTAGTAACTGGAAAAAACTTATTTTTTATGGATGAATATACCACCGGAGAATATATTACTTTAAAAGATATGATTAACATGTATCAAGCAATTATTCTTGATGCTGAATTTATTAGAAAGAATAACTATTCTGAAACAGAAGCAATATATTATATCTATCAAAAATACAAAGAAAGAATATATAAAAAAGAAGGTAAGAAAGATAAATGTTCTATAAGTAGAAGCCTAAATCAAATAATTAAAAGAGATAATATAGTTTGTGTTGGATATTCTAATTATTTGAATGCAATAGCTAGTATACTAAATTTAAATGTTTTTCCCTTATCTTGGAATGATGAGGCAAATATTAACTCAGGGCACCAAGAAAATATTGCTTTAATAAATGATTCAAAATATGGAATAAAAGGTGTTTTTGCAATAGATATTACTTGGGATTCAAAAAGATGCGAAGAAGATGAAACATATCAAAATAATATTAGTCATTTTTTAGTTCCTATGGCATTTAATGAAATAGAAAAAAAGCATAAGGGGCTAGTTGTACCAGCGGATATGCTTTATCATTCTATTTTTGAAAGATATAAAAGATTACAATTTTTTATAAAAAGTAATTCTCCAGAATGTATTATTGATGACAGTAAAAACCTTGTAATAAAAAGTATTAATCAACTTTATCAAATACTAGATATACCTCCAATTACTCTTGAATGTAATATAGAAGATGAAATTTCTAAAGTAAAATCTTTAGGAAAAGTAATAATTACTCCAGAAAATTTAAAAAATATTATTAATAATGTTACTCCAAGAAGTGAAGATAGCTTGGATAATATGATAAAAAGTAGTTATCATTATCGTCATTATCAAGCGAGTATTGCTCAAGCTAGATTACTTAGAGCAATATTAGGAACCAAAAAATAAATACTTTTTCAATTTATAGAACGAATTTTGTTAATTTTTCGTTCTATAAATTTTTATAAAACGAATTTTTGCAATTTTTCGTTCTATAAATTTTTATAAAACAAATTTTTGCAATTTTTCGTTCTATAAATTTACCTTAAAAATATATTGACATATTCTTGAAATATAAATAACTGATTTTTAGAATATCCTGTTGATTCTTTTAAAATATTAGCTTTTTGCATTTCTGAAATCACACCGTTTAAAGTAGACATAGGCATTCCTGTAATTTCTGCAATTTTTTTTCGAGAACAAATGGGATCATTATAAAAACAATCAATAACTTTTTTAGCATTATCATAAGTAACTTTTAAATTACTAATTTCATTATCTATTCTTTTAGTAAGTTCAACAACCTTTTTAAACTTTTCCTTTGCTATTTTAGCAGTTTCAATGATGGCCTCTAAGAAAAACTTTATCCAACCAATAATATCGTTATTTATTCTTACCATATTTAACTTGCTATAATATAAATCTCTATTTTTTTCAAAAAAGAAAGAAACATATAAACAAGGATTATCTAATATTTTTTTACTTTGCAAATAAAGAGGAATCAAAAGTCTACCAATTCTACCATTACCATCTAAAAATGGATGGATGGATTCAAATTGATAATGAATAATAGCAATTTTAATTAAATCAGGAGTTTCTATTTCTTCATTATTAATAAATTTTTCTAAATCATTTAAACAATCGTCTAAATCACTAACAAGCGGTGGAACATATGCTGCATTTGAAGGCATTGTTCCCCCTATCCAATTTTGTGATTTTCTAAACTCACCTGGCAACTTATATTCTCCCCTTACACCACTTAACAAAACTTTATGCAATTCTCTAATGAGTCTATTACACAAAGGAAAACCATCGGAAATTCTTTTAATTCCGTAATTAGTAGCCTTAATATAATTTTGAACTTCTTCCCAATCATCCCTTTTTTCAGGATTAATATCTTGATAATCCGTTAAATCCTCTTCAATTGTAGTTCTAGTTCCTTCTATTTTACTAGATTTATTAGCTTCAATTTGAACGTGCATTTTAATATACAAATCAACATTTGGAAGTAGTAAAGAATATGCATTTAACTCACCAAGTTGCCTACTTGCCTCAGCTAATAGTGAATCAAGTTTTGTATCATTCCAACCCCAATTATAATTTATTTTACTAGGTAAAAATGCCTTATAGCCTTCGCCTTGTCTATAACTACCTGATATAAAACTTTCTAAATTCATATAAACCTCCAAATATATATCAACATTATAAACTAAATTAACCTAAAAATCTAGATTGCTCAAAACTATTATTAAATTTCTAACAAAAAGTTTTTAGTTTTTAATAATATTACGAAAATGCGTACCAATTTGTTAAAAACAAGATATTTCTTCATAAGACAAATCAACTACATATTGTATATCCTCAATACTAAAGCCATTTAACTTCAATTTCTTAGCAATATCAACATTAACACCCATCTTTCCTTCAGTTAAACCTTTAATAAACCCCTTTGCATAATCTTCTCCAAAATATTTTTTATATTCCAAATATAATCTAGTATTACGTACTTTCTCCATATCTTGTTTATAAGCTGTATATTCTATACCCCGCATTAAATAACCTCCCATTTACATATAACATATCACAATGTTTATTTTAAGTAAATTATATACTAAAGAAAAAATGCAATTTCTTGCACTTTTATTCAAACATTTTCTTAGCAGTTCTAAGCATTTGCGCAGTATAACCATATTCATTGTCATACCAAGCAATAACTTTTACAAGTTGAGTTCCATCACTTTCAACAATACTTGTTGAAAGTCCATCAACTATTGCTCCATATTTTTTGCCAAGTATATCACTTGATACTATTGGGTCTATTGTAAATTTTAAAGTTTCGTTTTGATTACTTTCCAGTAATTTATTTATTTCTTCAACACTTGTGTTTTTAGATAATTCTAGTGTTACATCTACAACAGAACCATCAGCAACAGGCACTCTAAAGGCATTACCATCCATTTTATTAAGTAAATCGGGAATAACTAAACCAATTGCTTTAGCAGCTCCAGTTGATGCCGGTACAATATTTTGAGCACATGCTCTACCACGTCTTGCTTTAATTCCTTTTTTATGAGCTATATCAAGAGTTGCTTGATCATTCGTATAAGCATGAACAGTTGTCATAAAACCTTTTTTAATACCAATATTATCATTGATAACCTTTAAAACTGGAGCAAGACAATTAGTTGTACAACTTGCTGCTGATACTATTGTATCATCACTAGTTAATGTATCATCATTTACATTATAAACGATTGTTTTCATTAATCCTTTACCAGGTGCTGAAATAAGTACTTTTTTAGCTCCAGCATCGATATGCTTTTTAGCATCATCATACTTAGTAAATTTACCAGTACATTCTAATACTAAATCAACATCAAGTTCACCCCAAGGTAAATTTGCAGGATCAGTTTCTGCATAAACTTTGATATGTTTACCAGCAACTACTAAGTCATTACCTTCAAATGATATTTCATCTTCGTGAAATGCTCTATGTACTGTATCATATTTAACTAAATAAGCTAAATCTTCAGCACTAGTTAAATCATTAATAGCAACTATATCAAAATCTGTTTGTGTTACTATTTGGCGAAATGCCAGTCTCCCTATTCTACCAAAACCATTAATTGCAACTTTAATCATTATACTTTCCTCCTATAAATTCTCTTAAAATTGAATCATCTGTTACATATTCCCCAGGTATTGGGAAAAATTGATTTAAAAAACCAATTAATCTTCTCGCTTCCTCATAGTAAATAGAATCAACACCTACTGAAAGTAAAAGTGGTTCTACATATACTTTCAAAACCCCAACTTCATATGCTAAAGCCGTATTGATAATAACATCTGCTTGATGAATATATGGAAATATATATTTTTCTTCCCCGTTTCTAACACTCTGCCAATTATCAATCGTCTTTAAACAATCATATCCACGTGTCCGATTATCCCTGACAATTCTTCTAAGCAACCTTAAATCAATCGTCGATATATAATTATGCATATCAATATTGATTGGAATAAAAGGACTTAAATAAATTCGATATTTATATTTATTATCAATATTAGCTGTTAATTTATCATTTAAAGCATGTAACCCTTCTATTAAAAAAATACTATTATCTTTTAGCTTAATTTTCTCATTAAGATATTCTCTTTTTCCACTAATAAAGTTATAAACTGGTAAAGAAATTTCCTCTCCGTTCAATAATTTTTGTAAATCGCTATTAAATAAATCAACATCTATAGCTTCTAAACATTCAAAATCATACTTTCCATCTTCACCTTTCGGAGTATCTTCCCGGTTCACAAAATAATCATCTAAACTTATTTTTATAGCATCATACCCCAGAGCCTCCAAATAAGAAGCAATCCTTGAATTAGTAGTTGTCTTCCCGCTAGATGAAGGTCCTGCAATTAAAATAAATTTAATGTCATGATTACTAATTATATTATCGACAACTTTAGCAATATCTAAACTAAACATTAACTCATTAGAACGTATAAAATCTTTTATCTTTCCAGTACCGATAGTCTTATTTAAGTTACTAATATAAGGCATATGTAAATTTTCTAACCACTTCTTCCCTTTAAAGAAAGAATCAATTATATTAGCATAATGGACATATTCTGGAATACTACCATTACTATTAACAGTTGGAAAAATAAACACAATTCTATTTTTCCCTAAATAAACAAGCTCATACTTATCTATACTTCCAGTTGAATAAGGCATTAATGAATAAAAATAATTTAATTTTTTATGTAATTTATATAATGTTGCTAATCTATCGGTAATACTTCCTATATTATCAGCTTTTTCATTTTCATTAAAATGTCTATAATATTTAATTGCTTCTTTTGGAGTAACATTCAATTTAGTAATAATTGCATTTTCTAATACTATTTCATCCATTCTTTTCTTTATTTTTACTAAATCATCCTGGGTAATTATTTTATTACCTTCAACAATCCCCAACATTCCTCTAGGAACACTATGTTCATAACTTACTTCTAAATCTGGATAAACCTCAATTAAAGCTACTTCAAATAAAAACTTCAAGCCTGCTTTATATATTTTATTTCCAATAATATCATTAGTATTTATAAACTCAATTTTAACATCTTCAGCAACTTTGTTATCTAAAGAATAAACTTCATTATTTATCTTATACCCCATAATATTTTCCATCGGAGAGTCTTTACTAATTTCATAAAAGGTAGTCCCTTTTTTATATTCATGTATCGTATCATCAGCAAACGTTATTTTTACTGTATCCATCAATATCCCTCTATTCTTTCCAAATTATATCATAATTATATTTTTTTTTGAATAAAAATTGCTTATTTTTACTATTATTTACTTAGGTGATCAATTTGAATATAATTCCAACAGTTATTGAAAAAAGTTCCAATAAGGAGTATGCTTATGATCTTTATTCACGTATGCTTAAAGATCGCATTATATTTTTAAGTGGTGAAATAAATGATAGCTTAGCTAATATAGTAATTAGTGAACTACTTTATTTAGACAATCAAAACAATGAGGATATTTATCTATATATTAATAGCCCTGGAGGATCTATTACCGCCGGAATGAGTGTCTATGACACAATGAATTTTATTAATAGCAAAGTCATTACTATTGGTTTAGGTATGTGTGCTAGTATGGCAGCTTTCTTATTATCTAGTGGTAACACTCGTTACGCTTTACCAAATACCGAAATAATGATTCATCAACCAATCGGTGGAGCCCAAGGCCAAGCAACAGATATAAAAATAGCTGCTGAACGTATTATTAAATTAAAATCTAAGCTAAATAAAATATTAGCTAAGAACACTAAACAAAATATTTCTAAAATCACTAAAGATACTGAAAGAGATAACTTTCTATCCGCCGAAGAAGCCTTAGAATATGGCTTAATAGATAAAATAGTTAAAAAAAATGAACTTTAATCGTCCATTCTAATAATCGTATCACCATCTTCAGAATATAAAAACTTTTCTTTAGCATATCTCGCTATATAGTCACTATCTTGTAATTTAGTTACATCGCTTTCTAATTTTTCTTCTTCAGCTAGTAATTCATTATATTCTTCTGTAAGTTGTTTTATTTGTTTATTATTATCCATTATTTTTGTCCAATCCTTAGCAACAGATTGAACCAACATAACCATTAAAATAACTATTAATGAAGAAATAATAAACAATCTTTTCTTTTCTTTCTTTGTTTTTTTCAAAATTTAAATTCACCCCAATTATTTGTTACAATTGTATCTAAAAAAAGTAAAATGGTAAAGTCCATTTTACTTTTTTTTGTTTTTCTTGACAATTTTTTTACAAATTATTTTTAATTTATTTTGTAACTTAAGCATAACACTATAACCTAATATTACCATTATTATAAAATATATATGAAAATAACCATTGTTAATTTTATACATTAAATAAATATATAGTATTACAACGTCAACAATAAAAACAAGCGTTACCACAAACTTAAATACAACTTTTCTATTTTCTATAATAAAATAATTAAACTTTGTAAGTAAACTAAATAATACTCCATATATAAATGATACTACTAAAGAAATTACTTGAATATAACTATCCATTATTTAAATAATTTATTAAACACACTTTCTTTATTTTTATTAATATTACTATCTATATAAGCTAATGAGTTAATTTTTCCTTTTATTTTTACATTACCATCATTAGTATCTAATTTAAGTAATTCTAGTCCTTCCCCTAGTAATCTAATATTTCCCATTGTTGTCTCCATTAAAAACTCTTCATCGTCAAAACTAACAATCTTATTTACCCCCGATAATGTTATATTACTTCTATCTACCATTTTTACTTCTTGAGTGCCAAAACTTATTCCTTCCATAGTATCACCTGTTAAATTGTATGAAAAAAACAAGATTTTATGTTTATCTTGCTTATATTTCTAAGTTCATCTTTTCATTTTTAAATATTCTTTCATCCATTAATTTAAGGTCTGGATCAATATTTGGCAAAAATTCCATTTGTTCTAAAATGTCTTTATTAATATCAATTCCTGGTGCTACTTCTATGAGAGTTATTCCTTTTTCATCAATTTTAAATACTGCTCGTTCAGTTACATACAAAATATCTTGTTTATTAATACGTGCTTGTTTAGCAGAAAATGTTATTTGTTCTACTTTTTTTACAAATTTCTTTTTCCTACCTTCTTGTTTAATACATACCTTTCCATCTTTTATTTCTTCTTCCAATCCTTTGGCAGTAAATGTACCAATAAATATTATCTTCTTAGTACACTGAGTAATATTGATAAATCCTCCTGGTCCAGTAACACGAGAACCAAATTTTGAAACATTAACATTTCCATCTTGATCAACTTCTGCTAGTCCCAATACTGCCATATTAAGACTACCACCATTATAGGCATCAAATTGTTCAGCAGTAGATACAACAGATTCAGGATTGATTGCTCCTCCAAAAGCTATTCCACCAATCGGAGCGCCACCAGTTAATCCAGTCTCAACCGATAAATAAATTTCATCTTCAAATCCTTCTTCAACAGCAACATTAGAAACTGAATCAGGCATTCCTACTCCTAAATTAATAACATCACCTTTCTTAAGTTCCATCGCCGCCCGTCGTCCACAAATTTTTCGGTTATCCAAACTTCTAATAGCAACTGATTCCAGAGGTATTTTCTTATCTCCTGTAATCTCTGGACGATAACCAGGCAAATTATAATTACCTAAAGAATAATCCGGTTCTGCTACAACAACATAATCTACATAAGAAGAATGAATAATAGCATTACGAGCTTTTAAACTTCCACGTGGAACTATTTTTTCTACCTGAGCAATAACTATGCCTCCCGAATTATGCGCAGCAATCGCCATATTATACTGTTCCCCAATTAAAGCTTCATGTTCCAGTGATAAATTACCATCTTCATCAGCAAATGTGGCCTTTATTATTGCGATATTTATCGGAAACGATTTATATAAAAGTAATTCTTTGCCATCAATATTTACTAACTCCACTAAATCAGGTAATTCTTTTGCTTTAGCATTAGTCCTACAACCATCAACACGAGGATCAGCAAATGTATTTAAACCGATATGGGTGATAACACCAATTTCTTTTCCGGCAATAGCTCGGTATAAATGATTCATCACACCAAGAGGAACAGCAAAAGCTGGAAATTGATTATTACCTATTGCATTGCCAAAAACTCTTCCCATACCTAAATGGGCACATATTGCTTTTCCTACCAAGCCAGGCTTAGCAAGCATATTCATACCGACATCATCATCTGTTAAATTACCGGGAGAAATCCCACAAGTTACTCCCAAATCTTTTGGATGGCCAGTTTTTAAAAAGCTATCCATAATTGCTTTTATAATTGCTTCACATGAACCAGAACCACCAGAACCAGATAAAGCAATCATATCCTTATCATGTATATATTTAACAACCTCATCTTTGTTTATTACTTGCATATCACACCATCCCTATTTTAAATTATATCATATTTCTTCAAATTAAAAAGCCTGATATCAGACTTTTTAATTATGCTTTCTTTTTCTTCAAAATGGTTTCATCCATCAATGCTTTAATAACACAACTTAAAATAATTGTTATTATGACCGTTGGAATAAATATTAACCAAAATGAATAAGTTGTCTCTGCCGTATTTTGGCCAAGCATTCTAAGTATTAATATAGCTACTGGATAATGTAACATATAAATGTATAATGATAAGCTACCCAGATATTCAAACAACGCATGTGTTGTTTTGTTGTTTAAAACTTTAGTCAAGCCATCTACATTTAATAAACTAAGGCCAATAACAACAATACAAAGAAGCGAAACTGTCCATCTGTCCAATTCAAACCATGTTGGAGGATAAATAGTATACCAAAGCAATAATGCAGATGCTGCAATATTAACTAATGTTAAAGCTGTTTTAGCCCCACTACTAAACTTATGATCTTTAATCTTTTGGATTAAATAATAAAGCAACATACCTCCAAGCATACCTAGAAGAACAAATAAAAGTCCATTATTAAAACCAATTACAGCAGTTGCACTGGTCGCAGATCCACCCATTCCATTAGTAGATGTAGTTTGCAACCCAAAAGTAGACCAAGCCGTTTGAGCTGCTCTCGTATCTGTAAAACACCACCAGCCACTAAGAAAGATAAATATTAACGGCGCTACAATTCCAGACATAAAATCTTCATTTTTAGATAGACCCCAATATAGGAAATAACCAACAATTATAATTGCGGAAATAAACCACAAAGTACCATTTAAATTGAAAAATTCATTTCCTACACTTCTTAGTCCTACTGCATGGAATCCTAAAAATTCCCAAGCACTATTAATAATCATACTGCATACTTGTTGAAAATTATAATCTGGATAATAAAATTTAGTTGAAATAAACAAACCAAGTACATAACCAAGAATTAATACTGGCATTAAACCTTTAATTCTTGACCAAGTATATTCCCAAGCTTTTGATGATGCACTTCTAGAAGCATAATCCTTATTAGCATTTCTTTTCTTAAAATGTGATACCATAAAGTATCCAGCAGTCAAAGTAAATACTAATAACACTTCACTAGAGCCAAAGAACCAATTAGTTGATTCCATAAAATATCCTAACGACCCATCACAGCTTCTTGCAATTATCCAACCAGTATGAAATCCAATAATAGCTATTGCAATTAAAAATCTCCATACTTCAATAGCAACATTTCTTGTCTTCTTTGGGACTTCCTTTCCTCTTGCCAAAACTAACACTCCTTTCTTCATAAGTATTACCCTATGATAATTAAATTATACCACAAACTACCAAAAGTAAAAGAGATTATGAAAAAAAATCAACTTTCGTTGACTTTTTTATACTCATCCAAAATAACTTTCTCAATTTTTTCTCGGGTTTCCTTGTTTGTAGGAAAAACTACATTTTCTTCCTTCCCAAATTTATTAATTTTACCAGGCATTGACACAAACAACCGAGTATTACCTTCAATTACTTTAGCTCCTTTTATAGCTAAACAGTCATCTAAAGTAAAGTCCACAAAGGCCTTCAATCTTGATCCTTCTTTTTCTCTTGGATAAATACTAACTTTTGTAACTTCCATAACTAATCTCCTTACTATATCACTAATATAATTTTAAGTTATATTTCTAAAATTTGCAACTAAAATTTACAAATATTTTATTTTTACTTCTCCCGTTATAACATCACGATAATTAAAACTCTTTTCTTCACCATTAACTAAAACCGTAAATAAATTTGGATACATTTTATAAATTACTCCTTCATATCTATTAATTCGATTACGTAATCCATAGACAGCTATATTTACTTTTCGATTTATATTATTTTTTATCTCTTCTTTTACTAAATTAATATTCATCTAGGATACCCCACATACATAAGGCCATTACACATTATACCCCCCATACCATCTTCTTTATATTTAGTTTTTTCTAGCAGTTTTTTTAAATCGATTTCTTTATTTCTCTCTGTTAAAGAAATTGTACTCGCAATTATCGCTGGATCTAAAGCATGAATATTTACTCTTTTAGGACTAGATGCAAAATTAGCACCCGCTTTAATCAACTCTTCATAATTGCTTTGACAAGCTCCCGCAATAATTACTAATTTTTCATGACTTTTCTCATAATTTCTTGCTGCTTTTACAGCTTTAACAAAATATCCTGAGTTTTTATAATTTTTTAAATCGTTAATATCTTCACTTTGCTTTCTTAAATAAGCATCATGACCAGTAATAATAACAATGTCTGGTTTATATTCTTTTAAAAGTATAGGAATTTGTTCAAAAACATTTTTCTCGTTTATCTTCTTACCAATTGCAAAAATACCATTCCTTTTATAAAATTTTAAACATCTATTTAAATAGTCCTCGTCTCCATCAATATGTAATACTTTCGCAGGCAAATAAAAATAATCACCCCGAGTCAAAAGTTCATCTTTTATATCTATACTGTCTAATTCCTCATTCTCTTGAATATCAGTTTCTAACTTTAAATCTTCAAAATTAGCATCCGCATAAAGGCGCACTTCCACGCCTTTTAAATAATAAGTGTTATCACTTATATTTATTACCTTAAATACTGTATCGTTTCCATAACTGTTTCTAGTTACATAATCCCCTTTTTTAATTTGCATGTGCATCACCACTTAAATATATGCAAAAAATCAGTCATTATGAACTAGTCCATGTGTTTTTGTAAATTTAATCTATCACACATAAATTCATATCCAGGTTGTGATTCACTAAAACTAAATATCTTTTTTCTTTTAACATATAAACTAATAATTTTATCTTTTTTCTTAAACTTAATTCTAGCCCTTGTAATATCCTTAATATCATATTCTTTATAAAAAAATAATTTACGAACTATTATTACATTATTATCAACTATTACTTTATTATAACTAAGTACAAATCCCATAATTAATATTAACACCATTAATATTCCTAAAACCATTAAAAATATATACTTATCTTCTCTTATATAATAATAACTAATAATACTAACCCCAAAAATAATACTAGATAAAGAAAATAGCAAACCAACATAACTAGATGATTCATGAATTACAAAATTATTGCTATTCATATGTCTAGTGTCATTATCTAAACAACTCTTCGTAATAGCAAAAATTAAAGAACTACATACAATTATTAATATTATCTCTATATTCATAAATAATCTCCATTATTACATATTTTTAAATATTTCTATAAATATTTCCCCACTTATTTCTTCTGCCCTAACATTTTCATTTAAATTATGTTTATCAAGCACTTCCCTAACCAAATTCCAGTCGTACTCTTTTAAATTATTTTTTAAAGTTTTTCTCTTTTGACTAAAACACTTCTTTAAAAATTCTTTATATTTGTTAAAATTTATTATTTCTCTTTCTTTCTTAGGAATTAAACTTAAAACTACACTTTCAACTTTAGGCACCGGATTAAAAGCGTACTTAGAAACATTTATAACTCTATTAATTTCAAAATAATAATTTAGTACTACTGTAATATATCCATATTCTTTAGAATGTGGTCTAGCTAAAAATCTATCAGCTACTTCTTTTTGTACCATTATAACTAACTTTTCAAAAATTATATCGCTATCCATAATATGCTCAATTATTGAGGTAGTAATATAATATGGTAAATTTCCTACAATAAACAATTTATTATACTTTATATTTTTTATATCATCTTTTATATTACTCTTTAAAAAATCTTGCCAAATTATCTTAACTTTATCATTTTCTAACAATTTTAGAACACCTTTTAAGTCACTATCTAATTCATAACAAAGCATATTAGAATTATATTTTTTTAGTTCTTTCGTTAATGCACCGCATCCTGGACCAATCTCAATTATTAAGTCATTATTACACACTAAAACTTCAGTAACTATCTTACTGATTATACTTTTATCAATTAAAAAATTTTGTCCTAAACTTTTCTTTGCTTTCATAAAAAATCAGGATGGGCTTTATTCCCATCCGCTCCTTAACACATCATATGTAACACTACTGCGACCAATATTATTGTAAGCATAGTCTAGATTTGGTGATAAGAAATCTAAAGAATTTCCTGAAACACCACGATCTAAAACTATAGCCACAATTTTATCATCATCAATTCTGTTACTATAAAAACTAACGATTGAACCACATGGCAAATTTTTGCTTGATGCTACAATATAAACTTCACCATACTCGGCATCATAATAAGTATTTTTGCCATCAGTTATATCATAACTAGGTGCGCACGATAATTTGCCGCTACATAGTGGGCAATTATATACATAACCCGTTAAATCCCCTGTATAAGTATCTATTGCAGTAAATTTCATTTCTTGTTCTACTTCAATTACTTTTAAAGCCATAGTAGATAAATTAATTGTTTTATTGACATTATCATTTTCCACATTTGAATTCATGACTTTGGTACTACTCTTAGCAATTATTAATACAAATACCAACAAGGATAATCTGACAAAATAATTTACTATTTTCATAAAATACATCCACCTCAATTGGATAATTCAATTATAGCATTATCAAGTATGGATGTCAAAAGTTATTAGGCATTTACCAGAAATAGGATATCTTTTACCTTTTGGATTCTCGAATAAAGTAAATAACATAAATTATAAATTTCCTGATCACTCATTTTAGAAACATTCTGATACTTTTTTAAAATAAACTCATATTCATCAACAACACTTTCTAATTTTTTCAAATTATACTCTCTAGTTTTTCTAATAAGCTCTAAAAATTTATCAAAGTGAACTACTTCATTAAATAATCTTCCATTATCATTTACAACCATTGTATCATCATCAAGAATTTCTAAGTCCATCGCTTCACCACTATCAAATATAGGGGCAACGCTAATCCATTTTAAAGTATTTACATTTCTAATTATTCCCAAATTATTTAAATGTCTATCAACATTCATAATTAAATAATCAAGAAAAATCATATCCTCCAAATTATCCCGAGCATCACTTATACCATTACTTTCTAATATTTCAATATATCTTTCATAAATTTCTTTATAATTGCCAGTTAGTTCATCTTTTAATATACTATGGGCAGTAATAAACTCTGTATCTTCATCAATAAAATCTTCACACTTAGAAACAATTTTATCATTTATTACATCAAGTTCATAACTTACATGCTTAATTCCTAAAGCATCACATATCATACTTGCTAATAGCTCATTCAATGGAGCAATTGGATTATCTTTATATCCACCTTTAATAAGTATTCTTTTGCCATTTTCAATTATCCAAGTTTTCTTAAGTCTTCCATCAGTTGTATTATTTGGTGTCATCAAACTTATTTTTCTATTAATATTTGTATTACTAAATGTTATATCTAGAAAATCTGAATACCCAAAATCATTTTCAAAAAAATTAACATCTTTATATTTCAATTTGCTTTCACATGGTTTTATCCAATATTGATCACTTAAAGAAAGTGCATAACTTTTCATTAGTAATTCATCGGCAGTTTTAACATCTAATTTTTTTAACAAATAAAACAAATCATCTCGCCATATAGGAATATTTCTTCCTTTAAACCATTTATTTACTTCAGTTAATACATCTTTATTATCTTGATAAGTTTTATATATAGATAGTGGCGCATACTCAATATTTTTAATTTGGATTACTTTGTTAAATAAATTTTTTTCTTCTTCAAATTCCAATTTCATTACTTCAGTATCTTTATTCATTAAATAAACCTGCATTGTAACACCCACTTACCATAAGTTTACCATATATAAACAAAAAGGCAACAGAATTATCTGTTACCAATCAGGATAAACGCATGAAATTTTGAAAATGCGTTTTTTTCATGTATAATAAATACAAAGAATAAAGTTGGTGAAG
>CALVVI010000028.1 GCA_944363815.1 uncultured Bacilli bacterium
TACCTACTTGAAATGATAATTTATCAGTAGTACTAGTTATAACACTCGCATCAATATCACTGCTACCTCCACCTTGAGCTTGAAAGTATGCGAATGTTGCTCCCACTACTACAGCTATTAATGTAATTACGGCTATTGCTGATAACGCTAGTACTTTCTTTTCATTTGATTTTTGCATAAAAGGCACCACCTCTACTATTAAATATAATTATATATTAACAAGAGCCAAAAGTCAACGGATATCCGGAATAAAATTCTGTGATATAACGTTACAATTTACAAAAGAGGTGATTTGCTTGAAACTAAAAGAAGCAACTAGTCAAAGAATAATTGAGCTATGTAACCAATACGGCTATACTCCTAATAAATTAGCTGAAATGTCTGCGGTTCCTCCAGCAACATTTAATGATATGATAAATGAAAAAAGAGAAAATCCCAGTTCACTTATTGTTAGTAAAATTTGTAAAACGCTAAAAATTGAATTAAAAGAATTTTATGATTCGGATTTATTTAAAAATTTAGAAGATTGAATTAATATCATAAAAAAATAATGGCTTAAAATAAAACCATTATTTTTTTATAGATGCATCATAAATTTCCAAAATAGAATTTTTTAAAGTAGCAGAAAATTCTTCATCACTTTGATAAACATTTAACCCTTCAAGCAAAGCCCTTGAAAAACTTGCAATCATTTTCTTATTGTCTTTTAATAATTCACAAGCTTTATCTCGATTATAACCACCAGAAAGAGCCACAATTCTAACCACATTTTTATAATGCATTAGTGAATCATAAAAATTAGATACGTCTGGCAATGTAAATTTAAATATTACATACTCATCTTTCTTCATTTTAACTAACTGCTTAGTAATTTCCGTTTTTAAAAAAGACTCAATATGCTTTTTATCAGAAGCATTTATATTTACCTCAGGTTCAATTATAGGAATTAATCCTTTAGCAATAATCATCTTTGCTAACTTAAATTGTTGCTCAACAACTTTTTTTATGCCATATTCATTATATTCATGAATAACTGAACGCATCTTTGTTCCAATCACTCCATACTTTATTCCTTCATCTAAAATATCATCTAAATTAGGAATATCTTTAAGCAATTGAACTCCATCAGATTCTATTTCCAATCCCAAATCAATCTTTAAAAAAGCTGGAATATTTTTGTTTTTCAAAAACTCTACAGTATTGACTCCTTCAATATCTCTTTCCATTGTATTTCTAAAAAGAATAACGCCTAAAATGTATTTATCAACAAAATTTTCATCAGTTATAATTCTTGTTCTCATTTTATGAATATAATCAAACATTTCTAAATCACTATTTATATCAGTTATTCCATAATTCGCCAAAGTTTTTTTACTACTACCACCACTTTGATCTAGTGCAGCAATAAAACCTTTTCTTTTTTTCAATTCATCTATCATTGTCTCGCCTCTCTTTTGATTAATTTTGCATGCAATACTACTCTTTCCTGATCGTTATAACAAGTAGATAATGTAAGTATTTTATCATTTTCATTAAATTCAACATTAAAGCCATATTGACTACGATCATTAAGCATTTGAATAAATGTTAAAAATTCTTCACTACTACCAAATTCCGTTTGTAAATAATCACTAGTCGTCGGAATATGATAAACACTAAATACTTGCCATAACGTATTTTCTGTTAAAGTCGACAATTTAATAACATGATTATTAACATCATTATACCAATCACTGTTAAATATATTTTTTAAAGAACCAAACATTGTTCCATTAAGTCTACCATGAGCATAAAGAATTGTATTTCGATCCAGTTCAGTTATATTATTTCGATAATCTAAGTAAACCCAACCTGCTGAATTACTCTTTTTATTAAAATCTCTTTTCAAATAATATTCATTATCAACTGTTTGAACAAAAGGATAATTTATATTAGTTCCATTTACAGAAATCCATCCTTTAGTATCGCTATTAATACTAAGCAAATTTGTAAAATCGACATTAATTAACTTCATCTTTATATAATCCCAATAAGGATTTTCTGTATTTTTTTCTTCTGGTGGATTGACTATTTCAGTTTCAATTGTATCCTCTACTTCTTCAATTATCACATTTTCTTCAATCATTTCTATTTGCGAATAAGTTTTATCAGAATCAACCTTCCAAGCTAAAACTTTAACTCCAGAAAAAACCCCAATACCCATAAAAATAAATAGTAAAGATAGTGCCAATATTTTAGTTTTTAAATTTTTTTTCTTTTTGATTTTAGCCTTTTGTTCTAAAATTTTTTCTCTATCTTTCTTTAAAGTTGGCAAAATAATATTTTCAATATCATCAGGAGTCAATTTATCTAAAACCCCATCCTTTTTCTCCTTTGCCATATATTCCTCTACTCCTTTTTACTATTTATTCATCTAATTTAATACTTATACTTTGATAATTATCTGTTTCTAATTTTCGACAAGTAACACCACAACTATCAAATAGTCGTCTTGAAGCTATAAAATTAGTTTCGTTATGATATTTATCGCTTAAATATATTACTTCTTTAATTCCTACTTGAATAATGGCTTTAGCACATTCATTGCAAGGGAACAAAGCAACATACAATTTAGCACCTTCAAAATCTCTTTTATGTCCTCGGAAATTAAGAATTGCATTTAACTCAGCATGACAAACATATAAATATTTGGTATTTAAAGCGTCACCCTCTCTATCCCAAGGAAAATCTTCATCATGAAAACCATTCGGAGCACCATTATAACCAATTGATAAAATACGGTTATCACTGCTTACAATACAAGCCCCCACTTGAGTTGAAGGATCCTTACTCCTAAGCGCCGACAATTTTGCAATACCCATAAAATATGCATCCCATGATAAATAATCTTTACGATGTTTTACTTTTTCTTTCATTATTCCACCCTACTTAATTCTAACAAATATTTAAAACAAAATCTAGCCCCCATAACAAAATAACTGAAGGCTTTCCTTCAGTTATCAACATTTACATTTTTTTCTTTCTAGTTAAACTCATACTTTTATCTGGTACTTCAGACACTGGATTTATTAATTCTTCACCTTTATCTACATAAATATCTTCATATTCTGGGAACTTTTCTACTGCATCTTTACCAAAATTTTCTTCTAATATAGCAGTAATTAATAAACTATTAAGTTTTTCTTCACTAAGGCCTTCCAAATTGCCTGTAACTCGCGAAATAAATATTTCCCCATGTTTCTCTTGATAAAAAATTTCTCCTATAAATTCATTAGTATTTATAGTTACATTTTTCATCGTCGGTAATTCTACTGCATCTTTAGCTAAAAAACTAAAAGCCTTAAGTTTATTGGGCTTTTTCAAAAACTTATGTTTTTCTCGGCGATTCAACTTATAAACTACATCATTTTTAATAAACGAATCGATAATTTCATTATTGTTCTCATAATATTCAAGACTTCTTTCATAAGCTTTCAAAACATTAAATCCAGGTATTAAATATTCCCAATTTAAAATTCCCTTTTTAGAAGCAAAAATATCTTTTATAGCAATTTTATTTAAATCAAATTTAAATCCCTTTCTTGCCATATCTCTTAAAGTCCACATAAATTGATCAATATCAACACCAGCACTAACAAGTATAGAAACGATATAAATAAATACTCCAAACGTTATCATAATCTTACACTCTTTCTTACTAATGAATTTTTCTTAGTGCTTCTACCATTACACATGTAAAACTCTTGTTCTGATCTTCTAATACTTCCTTTAAAATCAAATGTTGTTTTGCTATTCAAAACTACTCCTTCAATCAATATTAAATCATAACTTGAATCCCCTTGATTATTTAAATAACCATATAAAAATTCGCGAGCATCCATTATATTACTTAACGAAAACGATAAAAAATCATTTTCTAGTAAAACTTTTTGTGGATCATTTAATACTAAACTCGAATAATCTATATCATTATTTCTTAAACAGCATATATAAAGTCGATTTTGTTCTCCACTTAAATTAACTGCTTTATCTATTAACCCACGCATATTTTTTTCATTTAATTCAATTTTTCTAAACAAATTTTTATCTTTACCAAAATATTGAACAAATGCCGAAACATTCCAAATATCCGGATTAGTTCCATCTAATTTTAAACTCAAAAAATATTCATCAATCATATCAGCGCTATATCCAAGTTCTTTAACTTCTTTTTGAAATTTTTCTACCAACATGGGATTTTCTAGTTTAAATAAACGTAATTTAGCAATATTAAAAAAACTTACATTTTGATAATGCCCTAAGCCGTCTTTTTTCACTAATAAATGTCCTTTATATTGATAATAATCGAGAATATTTTTTTGACTTTCATCTAAAAAGTTCTCAATGCGCATTTTGTTATCTTGCAAATATTTAATTTTCATAAGTAAAAAATCACCAAATGAAAATTTTTCCTTTACTTCTTCACTAATTAAAGATGTAAAATATTCACTTAAGCTTTGTCCCAATTCTGGAATATGGGTACCTAGTCGAATACCATCTTTCAAATAAATTTTATTATTTTTTCTTTCCACATAATTCTTAATATGTCTAAACCTAGTATCGCCTAAACCAAAATCCGGATTATTACTCAAAAAAACATTCAAAAATAAAGAAACATCCAAGCCAGAAACAAATTCAAACCCATTTAAAAAGGCCATTGCTACCACTTGTTCAACTTCTAATTTTTTTTCCATTAAATAATGTCACTCCTTTTTCAGCTGCTTATTATAACACAAAATTTAAAAATAGCCAACTTTTTTTGTTGACTACATTATTTTTATAATTGGTGCCTGTATCCAGACTTGAACTGGAACTCCATTTCTGAAAATAGATTTTGAGTCTATCGCGTCTACCAATTCCGCCATACAGGCTTAAAAAAATTATATCATAAAAAGAAAAATAAAAAAAGAGTTTTATCAATAAATGTTAAAACACTTTATTCCAATTTAAATATTTGATACAATTTAAATGGTGAAATAAATGAATAAAGAAATTTTAAAAAAATTATCTTATGGTATGTATTTAGTATCTAGTAAAGAAAACAATTTATTAGTAGGTTGCATCGCTAACAGTATTATACAAATAAATAATGATACTATTGCTATAAGTTTAAATAATGAAAATTATACTACTAAAACTATATTAGAAACTAAAAAATTTGCTATTAACATTTTACCTACTAACACAAGTATTGATTTAATTAAAACATTTGGATTTGCTAAAAGTAATGATATAAATAAATATGCCAATATTTCTTATCAGCTTATCGATGAAATACCAATTATAAACAATACTTGTGGTTATATTATTTGTACTTTTAATAATCAAATAAAAACCGCTACTCACACAATTATTTTAGGTAAAATTATTAACATGAACGAAATCACACAATTAGAACCAATGACTTATAAATATTATCAAGAAAACTTAAAAGGCCAAACAAATAAAAATGCTCCAACTTATCAAGAAAAAACAAATAAATCTAAGAAAAATGTCTTTATTTGTAAAATTTGTGGTTATCGTTACGAAACAAATGAAGATGAACTACCAAATGATTTCAAATGTCCAATGTGCGGCGTCTCAAAAGAATACTTTGAAAAATTGTAGTATTCTTTTTTATTTTTCTGGAATTCCATAAAGCAACTTAATTTCATCAAAAAATAAAAAGTTATGTCGCGGATAATATGTTAATAAAGCAAAAAGAATATAACATAAAGCTAACAATACAATTGGTAATACTTTGATATTTAATTCTTCTAAAGAAAGTATTTTAAAACCGACAAACTCAACAAATATATATGTAACAAGCATCAAAGCAATAGATATAAACATATTTTCTCCAAGCCACTTATATAAAGGAATAAATATCAACAAATAAAATATTACTCCAATAACTGCTTTCGTAATTACTTCAACATAGAAATTATTAAATTTGACTTTAAATTTATTCATTAAAAACAAACTAATTATGGAGCCAAAAACTATTACCCCAAATATGATTTTCATATGTTCCCATATACTTTCATTAACAGGAAAAAATATCGCCGTTAAGAAATTGGAAAACAAATCATATCCAAAATGCCATAAAAAAGATAGGAAAAAAAACACTACAACGTTAATTATTTTAATTTTCTTTAAAGTCAAAATTATCACCTAGTAATAATATGCTTTATTCATGTAAGTTTATCCCTATTTTTTCCAAATAATCTAAAATTTGTTCTAATGATACAGCAAAGCCTTGCAAATTAATAATATCTCCTTTGATATTATTTACTTTTGAACTATATAAATTTCCCTTATTACTACCTTTATTATCAATTAATTCCAATTCTTCTATACGTGAATTTTCCAAACTAACATTATTTAAATTACATTTTTTTATACTTATATCCTCTATCTTGCTTATTTTAAAACTAATATCATTAATATCGCAATTATACATAGCCAATATTATAATTAATGAGTCATCCCAGATTACATTAAGAATTTTACTATCATTAAAACTTAAATTACCAATTTTTGAATTATAAAAATTCACATTTTTTATTGAAACATTGTCAAATACGCAAAAGTTAAATTCACATTTCATAAAATTTACATTTAACAAGCTAGAATTTTCAAATACAACATTTTCAAATTTACAGTTTGCAAATTCAATTTGTTCTATATTATTAAAAGAAATATTATCCTCGTTAAAATATTTATCAACAATTTTATCAGTAGTATCAATTAATTCAACTAATCGCATCTTCATCCTCTTTATAGATAGATGTAAATAATTCTTGTTCTTCACTATTATTTTTATCTATAACATTTGGAAGCTCAGGCAAATCTCCCAAAGTTGAAAGCCCAAAATAATCTAAGAATTCTCTTGTTGTTCTATATAAATTAGGTTTCCCTGGCAAATTACTTTTACCACTTATTTTAATTAAATCTTTTGCCATTAATTTTCTAATCATATTTATGCTGGATATTCCTCTTAACTCATCTATTTCTATCCGCGTAATAGGTTGATTATAAGCAATAATCGCTAACGTTTCTAAAGCTGCTTGACTAAGTGAATTAGTTCCTTTAGTAACAATCAACTTTTGATAATAATCCTTATGTTCTTGTTTCGTTGTTAATTTAAAAGATTCTCCAATAAAACTAATTCTAATCCCTCTATTAACTTGATTATATTCTTCCCTCAATTTTTTAAGTAATTCTTGAGCCTCTTTTTTATTTACCCCCATTATTTCACATATATTATCTAGAGTAATTCCTTCGTCTCCTACAACAAAAAGTAAACCTTCTAATATTGCTAATTTTTCCATTTCTTACACCTTTTCTATTAATATATCACCAAAAAGCTCTTTTTGATTCAAAATAATCTCTCTATTTTTACACATATCTAAAATTGACAAAAAAGTTACAACAACCATTTCTTTAGTATAATCTTCAAATAAATCAACGAATTTTACATTTTTTCTCTTTTCTAAATAATTTCTTATATAGATTTTTCTCTCTTCAACACTCACTTCTTTCCTTGTGATTTTCGTATTAAGAGGTTTTTGATAATTCATCCTCTTTTGCAACTCAACTAAAGCATCTTTTAATAAATCCGGATCAAGATTTCCCTCCAAATGGTTATCAACCTCAATAAAATCTTTTAAGTTTTCTGGTACTTTTGTAAAAAATTCACTTCTTTTTTCTTCTAACTGTCTAAACATATCAGTTATATTTTGATACTTTTCATATTCTATCAACTTGTTTTTTAAATCTTCTTCACTATTTATACTAAATTCACTTTCATCATCACTACTATCATCCAAATTTAATAGCAATCTACTTTTTAAATGAATTAATTCCGAAGCCATAACTAAATATTCACTGGCATTATCCAAATCATTACGATCCAGTGAATCAATAAACTCTAAATATCTATCAATTATATATTTAGTATCAATCTCATATATATCCATCTTAGCGGTCTTAACTAAGTGTAATAGTAAATCTAAAGGGCCTTCAAAATCATTAATACATAAGTTCATAATTACCCCCTTTAATCATTACATGTATATCCTTGTGCCTCTAATTCAAAATTCATTATTTTTGCATCTGTATTTTTAGGATAATAAATCTTACTATTAAATGAATTAGCATTTACAGTATCTAAATTTATATTTGTTGTAAAATTAAGAGCATTATTAACTACTGTAACATTAGAATTAATACCCCCAATTGTATTATACGTTGCTGCTAAGGCCTGATAGCTACTGTATAAAGTATTATAATTAACGTCGGTTACTGGAACTATAAATACATCTTGAATAGAATAAACTTTATTATCTGTAAGTAAATAATTGACTGTTTCATAATTTCTTACACACGATAATGTCGCATTCCCTGATTCATCTGCTTGTACCACATGAGCAGGATAATCTTCTTCATTAACTTCCGCAAATGATATACTACTTATATTTGAATCAACAATATCATAAGTTAAATCTGTCCTTCCTCCATTAGGTATTACTTCATCACTTACCATTACTCTTTGAACCAAAGTATTATTAGCATTATATAAATTCATAAAATAATTATATTCTGCCAAATCTAACATTTGATTACTTATATTATTTATTGAAAAACTTATTTGATTATTAGCAATAGCTATGTTGCTTAAAGTAATTATACCATCTACATCAATGGTTAATCCATCAACTAGTTGATATTCATTAACTTTTATATCTGAAGAATCATCACTATCATCTGGATTGTTCCCATTAGGATTAGATGGAGTATTTGGAACATCTACCTGAGGATTAAGATAATCTTCAACATAAACAGCAATGTCCGGCAAATAAATAACAACACCAATAAAAATTATAAATATAAATAATATCCAAATAACACTACCCTTTTTTTCTTTTTTAGTAGCTAATACAGTTGGAGTTAATTCTTGATCTACAATAACCACTTTTTTCTTTCGCGCCATCATATCATCCCATTTCATTCTTTATATAAATTATACTATATTTAATATCTTCTAACAAGAATAAACTTTAAATTGCTAATAGCACCTTATTATATTCATTTTTTAATTCTTCTATTTCGTCATCAGTAAGCTCTCTATTTGAGTAATCATAACTAGCCACAAGTTCTTCATGCATGCTTACTACTTTACCACCACTAACAGCTACAAAAGTTGGACTTTTTAATCTCGTAACTCCAGTATCATATGCATAAAACCCAGTTTCATCATACACATAATACTTTTCTAAATTGTTTCCAAAAAAATCTAGTATTTCATAATAAGCATCTGTTCCATTTTTAGTTTTCTCTGGTATAATTGAATCTTTATGTACATATTCATCGCGCATATCTTTAATATCTACATAATAAACTTTTGATACACTAGCTTCTTCAATCGCTGTAATAAGCACCTCAATTGCTGCTCTAGTAAGAGGACAACTAGAATAACCAAATAATACATAAGCAGTTTCATTTTCTAAAACATCCACTATTTCTTTACCAGTTTTATATATAAAAGGATTATCTTCCGGTATATTAACATCTATAACTGATTCATTCGTATCTTCATACATAAGACCATTATATTGTTCAAAATCTGCTTTAAACTTTTCACTATCACTTACAACTTCTTCTTTGTGATTAACCATCAAAAAGATACAAAGTCCAATAACTAATAAGCCACATATTCCAATCACAATATATAACACTTTATTATTTTTCAACTTCTATCACCATAACTATAATAACAATTATTTTTATAATTGTCCATTAGAATAATTAATAATCTTTACTATTATCAAACTTCTTATCCATCAATAGTTCATGGATTATCTCTTCTTCATTTTCAACACTCAAGTCCTCTATCCTATCAACTCGCAACTTTTCACTTACAAGGATTGCTTCTACCTTCGCTACAGCAGTATCCAAATCATCATTAACAACAACATAATTATAATTATTTATTTGATTTATTTCGTTATAAGCAACCTTAAACCTTGAAATAATTTGATCAATATTTTCCGAACCTCGCATCATTATCCGTCTTTTTACTTCGCGCATTGATGGCGCCATAATAAATATTAATATCGTACTAGGATAAATTTCTTTAATTTGTTTAGCACCTTGCACATCTATTTCAAGTATTACATCTTTACCACTATCAAGCAGTTCCAACACTTCTCTTTTAGGAGTTCCATAATATGAACCATATTGGACTTGGGCATATTCTAAAAAATCCCCATTTTCTATTTTTCTTTCAAATTCTTCTTTACTGACAAAATAATAATCTACTCCATCAATTTCTGTTTCTCTCTTAGGCCTCGATGTATAAGAAGTAGAAAGCACTATATCATTATGATTAGAAAGCAACTTCTTAATAACAGTTCCTTTACCTGCACAAGTAGTTCCCGATATAATTATTAAATCTCCTTTATTTTTAGTTTTAATCACAATTATCCCTCACTTTTTCTAATAATTATACCAGATATAAGATTTATTTCAACAAAACTATTGTCAAAAAATTACAATTATGGTATATTATTAATGAATTTCATGGCGATGTAGCTCAGTTGGCTAGAGCATTCGGTTCATACCCGACAGGTCGGTGGTTCGAATCCACTCGTCGCTACCAAGAGGAATTCTGCTCGAACTTTTATAGTTTCGAGTTTGATAAATAACTAATTCAGAAATGGATTAGTTTTTTTGTGTTATTAAAAACTATCCTAAAAGAAAGGATGGTATTATGGTAAATATTATTAAAGAAGAATTGCCTATTGAAGAATCATTAAGAAAGAAATTAGAACTTATATGTGAGTTTGCTAAAACAACGCCAACAATTATTAATGGAAACATAAGGAAGATAGATAGAACTAATTTAACTTATATTGAACCAAATAGAATTATTATCAAAGATAAAACTTTCTTGATATTCAATTATTCTAATGAAGTCTTTATTGAGAATTTATCCAATAAGATTAAATTATCTGAATTTGAAGATTATTTAAAGACTATCTAAATACTATTTATACCCTAATCAGGGAATTGACAAATCTTTAAAAGATGATATTATATATAATCAATGAAAGAGGTATTCTCTAGAAATGGAGGTACATCATGTTAAATTGCAAAGATATAATAAAATTATATAATATGAATTATGTTGAGGAGTCAGTAGTATTTAGACTTTACTAGATACTATTGTCTCCTCTTTTTTAGTAAAAGGAGTTGAATCAAATACATTGATGTTGTTAATGATATGTATGATGATAAGGTTTTAGATGATGATGACATAGAAGATTTAGATTTAAGCAAAGAAAAAGATGACTACGAAAGATAAGCCATCTTTTAGTATAATCTTTTAACAAGTTTTGGACCATTTTGTTGATGTCCATTGCTAAATTGCTTTTTAAATTCTTCTAATGCAACATTATATTCAGTAATAGCTCTTTCATCATATTTTAAGTATTCTCCATAAATATTTCCATCATATGTTCCAACAATATACCAATCATCATTATATACACAATAAGTCATTCCATATCTTCTGCATAATCTAAAGTTTTCTAATTCTTCTAAATCAGAATTAGCATATCTAACTGCATTAATAATCTTTAATGCCTTTTCTTGTTCCTCATTAGTAGATTTCATAAAATCACAAGAAGAAATTAAAGGTCTTGGATCTTGATAATTACATTTAGGATTTCCATATTTTATATTAGTTAAATCTAGTTCAGGATTTTTATATAATATTGTTAAAGTTCTATGATATTGATCAGTATTTCCATATGTTACATCATTTTTTTCATAAATCGTTGGTGTTTTAATATTAGCAGGAAATGGTATTCCATTAGGTTTAGCATATGCATCAGTTCCTATACATACTAAATTTATAGGAGTATTCTCATTCTTATTGTTTTGGGATATATTAACAATGTCTTTAACAGCTTCTGAAAATGCAAGAATGGCATTTTCATTTTTAACTTTATGTGTACATTCTATACTATTGGCAATTAGTACTTCACCATTTCTTTTTAAAGGAACAAATCCAGCAATTTCGTTATTGCTATCATATATTATTAGTATTCTACCATTTCTACATAATGTTGCATGTAATAAATGATTATGTGCTATATCTTGCGTTCTAATACAACAGTTTCCTTTATAACCTAAAGTAAATGCAATTGGATCATTTAACTTCATCATTTCATAAGAATAACCATTAGAACAATATCCTTTAACATATGGAATACTAGATTCAGTTCTTCTTTTCATTTGCTCATAAATATCTAATACTGATTTATAAATTTCACCATTAGATTTTCTTGTTTTATTTCCAAGACATATATCATTTAAAATATCATTTTCTCTTAATCTATAATTATCTGGTGAAACATCATTAATATCGCGTGATGGTGAAAATTGCTTAAATATAATATTTAATTTCTTTAATGTCATAACATCATGACATTTTTCTTTTAATTCATCAAAATTATTATATAAATAACTCCAATATTTACTTAATTCACCAGTTGGATTATTAAGCATATCTATAAAGTGATTGTTTTTTTGATTTGCAAACATAAAATTAATAAATTCGTTAGATATATTTGGCAAATATTTATTTCCTTCTTTTGTAAATTTAACATTATCAACTTTTAAAGCACTTACATTATCAAAGAATGTTCGATTTAATCTACCATAATCTCCATTTAATATTTTCAAAGTTCTTTCTAATCCAAAAGTTAAATACATTTTTATAGCATAACCATAAGTATTTGACATTTCATCTTCATTATCAATATTTAATAATTTTATTATTTGATTAATATGTTTAATATTTAGTAGCATTATTTGTTTAAATGATATTCTACTTAAATAATCCATTCTGCTTGAAGTTTTTCCAAACTTTAAATAAAACATAGTTTTTAGCACATCAGGAGAATAGAATAGTTTTTTATAATCTTCTTTTGAAATGTTATTCATTTTCATTCTATTATATAAAGCATTTTTTACAATTTCAGTTTCATTCTCATCTAATTCTTGTGTATTACATAAAATTTTGTATACAAAATCAATAAAATGCTTTTTTATCGTTTCATTTTTTTCACACTCATCCACAATAACATTAAAGTACATAAAATCAATACCGTTAAAACTTGAATATCCACCAGCTAACAAATGTGAAAATATCTTATTAAAGTCATAATTATTACTTTTAAGAGATGCAAGAATATCTTTTTCTAAAAAATCTTTAATAAAATTTGTATCTGCATTCTTAAATTCTAAAAGTTCTTGTATCATTTCAGTTGTCATTAGAGATAAAGTTCTTTTATCAACAATAACTTTTTCATCATTAGCAGAATGCCATCTTTTGTTTCTGATAAATTCTCTAGGATTAACAATTTTATCATAATCATCGGACAATAGAATATGATCACTTACATTGTTAAATATTGTAAGTATGTTTCTTCTTCTTGGAATTCTTGTTTTAAAAATTTCATCATCATTTATAATGTTGTAGAATAGTTTGACTTCATCCATTCCTCTAAAAAATGATGTTTTAAGTTGCTTATCAAAGCATAAAGCAACAATTCTTTGAAAGTATTTACTTTCAACTACTTGTTCAAATATTCTAGGACTTTTAATAGTATGTAAAAAGTTTTCTAATTGTCTTAATTCTTCTTCATTAAAAACAATATCTTGCTTATTATAATTTTCCAATAATTCTTTTCTTTTTAATGATTGTCTAGGTGCTAATAATGAATCTTGTATTTTTTCATTTGAAAACATTATTTCTTGAAAGAACGCTGGAACTCTTCTAAATATAGTTCTTAATATTTCAGTATTATCAATACTAAAAATAGCATTTTGAACTGATGGATGGTTAAATAGTATTTGGGCTTCTTCTTCAGTTATATTAGGTAAAATTTTTACAGCTCTACCATTTCTCATTTTTTCTCTATTATTACCCATACCACTTCTAGCATAATAATTACTTGTCTGACTTAATATAGAAATCTTTTTATCTAATGTTAATACTTGATTATCTTGTTCCATATTTTTCCCCTTTGACAAATGTGCTTAATATTATAACACATTTTATATTCCTTGAACAAAAAAATGTTTAATTATTTAAAAAATATGCTATAATGTATAGCAAGTTATGAAAGTTTTTGCGCAAGCAAAAAGTTTTATAACTGCATTGTACTATGATTTCTAACAAAAAGTCATGTAAGGGGAAAGTATTATATTTGTTTTGATTGTAATTGTTCAGTCAGATGTTTTTGTCTGAAAATATCTGACTGAACTTAGTTGAAATACTCATTTTAGGGTAGACTTCCCCTTACCCCATAGAAGTAAGAATTTCTATAAAATATACTATATAGTTTTAACAATAATAGGATCGTTCAAACTTATAGTGAAAAGAATAGTTAAAGCTATTACAACCACATTTTGGGCAAGAAAATTTAAAAAGTTTTCTAGTAATAGTTGTAGTAAAATCAGAAAATACAGTTTGTCCAATAAGAATACGACATAACTTTATTAAAGATTTCTTATTTCTATTAGAAAGTAACCCATAGTGCTTAATTTTAGTGAAATGACTAGGAAGAACATGAAGTAAAAATCTTCTAATAAATTCTTCTGCAGAAATAGTCATTTCTTTTATTTTGGATTTATCTTTATAATCCTTGTATTCAAAAGTAATTAAACCATTATCAATAGATTTAACACGATCATTAGAAATAGCAACCCGAAAAGAATATCTACCAATATATTCAATAACATTTTCAGGGCTACCCTTCGGTGGTTCAATATAAGTAACCCAATCTTTATTATAAAGAGGTCTTAAAAAATCATTAAGTTTTTTATGATCTTTAAGATGTTCTAAATGTTTAGGTAATGTTAAATCGATAGATTTAAGCATACTTAAAAACTTACCTTTAAAAAGGGAAGATAAAACTTGAACTTTCATTAAATAATCTTTATCAGTTTGAACCCACTTATTATTTTTAATTCCACCTCCAGTAACAATAGAGTGAATGTGGGGGTGGAATTCCATAGTTTGTCCCCATGTATGAAGTATTGAAGTGATGCCTACTTTAGCCCCAAGCCATTTAGAATCTTCACATAATTCTAATATAGCTTCACTAGTTGCCTTAAATAAGATATTATAAATTTCTTTTTGATTATACAAAACAAGTTCATTTAATTCACTAGGAATAGTAGTAACGATATGAAAATAAGGACAATCTAAAAGATAGCTAGATTCTTTTTGAATCCAACATTCCCTAGCGTAAGCTTGGCACATAGGACAATGTCTATTACGGCATGAGTTATAGCCAAAGTATTCTTCACCGCATTCTTCGCAAGTACAAATGTGATATCCTAACTCTTTAGTACCACAATTTATAATAGCATTATAAACTTTCCATTGGTCATTAGATAAATTATGA
>CALVVI010000029.1 GCA_944363815.1 uncultured Bacilli bacterium
TTTATCAGTACCTGTCCACACTATTAAGTCTTTTTCAATCAATTTATTTAATAACTTCACCGCTGTAGTCTTTCCTCTAGCTATTAATTCTGCAGTTTCCATTGATGTAATACTTCCATTTTCATAAATTGTTTGTAATACTTTCTTTTCTTGATAACTCAAATCATTCCATACTGCATTTATTTTTTCTTTCTTTTCTAAAGTTTCCCTTTTCCTTTTACTTCTAGCCTCAATATTATTATCTAAAACTAATAATACAGAACTATTATTTGGAGTAGAATAAATTGGTTCTTTTAAGAAAAACTCTTTCATTTCTCTACACATTCTTTTTATACCTTCATTTAGTTCTCTAACTATACCCAATTCTGCTAATACTCGAGATATCTGTGGATTTCTAGAATATCTTTCATACTTCATATTATCTAGAGTTACTACCCCACCAAGTCTTCCCGGACTTTTTATCTCCATTCTATCATCATAAAGCCTGATAGTTATGTGATCTCCATAATTAGAATAATCACGATGAATAATAGCATTAACCATACCTTCATACCAAGCAAATTCTGGATACTCAGGAATGGTTTTAAAAAAGCCATCGGGATGCAGATAAGTAAATTCTCTTAACTGTGACCTTATAAAATCACTTGCTTCATTAATTATTCTATACAAACACCTATCAAAAGTTTTATCTTTTACTATATTCATGTCTGTTCCAACTTGAAATTCTGTTCCTTCAAATTTTAAAACTCTAACTCTTGCTTGTGGAAAATAAATAGTTGGATTTTTGCCAAATAAAAGCATACCAGCATTAGTTAAAGAATACTTACCATTATAACTAACTAAAAATCCTCTAGCCTTTAAAACTTGTTCGTTGGATAAATTTGTAGCGTGAATTTTTTCTTTATATATTTCCATTACTTCTAAATCAACATCATCAATACTAGTACTTGGAAGCACTATTGTTTCAAAGTTTCTTTCATGCCTTTCATATTCCAAACTTCTAATTTGATCGTGAGTAAGTTTAATAGTAGAATCTCCTTGCCTTAAGTAAACTTCATCTTTATTATTATGTACTACAAAGTCATTTGCTGGTGAAACGTGAAATAATATTAAATGATCTTCTTCACCCTTGGTATTTTTTATTTTAATAATTTCTGTTTTATAAACAGGAGAAGGTTTCAAAAAATTATTAACTACTTTTTGAATATTGTTTAGTTTTGTATCTCCTACTTCACTAAATCCTTCAATTTTACCATCATCGGTTATACCCACAACAATTGTTCCTCCATTTGCATTAGCCATTGCTGCAATCTCATTTGCTAAATCATTATTGCTAATTCTAGCACTTTTTCTCTCAAAATAAAGATTCTCAACATTATTAGTTAAGTATTCCATTGTAAGAAGTGTATTAAATTTTGATATATTCATAAGTCCCCCATATTTACTGATTTAACTATATCAAATTATCTATATTTAATCAACACATTATTTTACTTTCGGAAAACTTTTGTCTAAAAAAAATAGTCTTGCGACTATTCATTAATTTCAAAATCTAACAATTGATTAGCAATATCTTCATAAATATCTTGGGAATGCATTATGGTATCAATCAAATACTTATTATCTCTATTATATTCTTTTAATCCTCTGAGATAATACTCTTTATCTTGATCTAAAATTATAAATGGCATAATATTGTTTTTTAAACATTCTTTAAACATAATAATTCTTCCAACCCTGCCATTACCATCCCCAAAAGGGTGAATTCGTTCAAAAACTACATGAAACCATATTATATCTTTAATTGATACTTTTTCTAAAGTTTTATATTTTTCTAGCAATTCATCCAATTCTTGCTCTACATTCTCTGGTGGTGTTGTTTTAATTACATTAACAGTTCCCATTATATTGGGAACTACTTTAAAACCACCGACGTTGTATCTTGAATTATCTTCATCAGTAGTTCCTCTTTTTAATAACACATTCATTTCTATTAACATTTCTTTAGATAATGGCTTATCTATATTATCTAACATATAATCAAATAATTTAAAATGATTTTTAGATTCAATCAAATCATCTAGTTTAATTAAACTATCATCTTTAGAAATAAATGAAGATGTATCAAAAATTGCTTCAGTTTGTTCTTCGGTTAACCTACTTCCTTCAATTTTATTAGAATTATAAGCAAAACAAACTTGAGAGAATTGGTATATATTTCCTTTAAATTTGCTTTTTTTCTGTTCAATTAACTCTTTTTTTATTTTAGCAACATCCATTTTAAACCTCCCAAAGTTATTTTATTATATCGTATTTATTCATCTTTAAATAACCTAAGTAATGGTTTAACTAGTTCTAAGAATATAAATGCTGCCAAATTAACAAGTATTACAAAAGCAAATTGCGATAAAGTTATTATTTCTAAACCAAATATTTTACCAACTGGTGTAAAGAAGACAATAAGTTGAATTGCAAATAATATAAGTATTCCAATATTTAAATGTTTATTAGAAAATATTCCTCTTTCAATAATTGGTTCTTTTAAACTCCGACAATTATAAGCAAAAACAAATTCATTAATTACTATACTAAATAAAGCAAGCGTTTGAGCAATTTCTACTCCATTATCTTTAAATAAGAAATATACCAATATACTTATACCTGCTTCAAGTATTACAGAAAATATCAAGAATGCCATAAAAAATGGTGTAAAAATTCTTCTATTTAAACCATTAGGTTTCTTCTTCATATTATTTTTAGATGCACCTTCAAAAGCAAGACAAATAGATGGAAGTGTATCTGCAACAAGGTCAATATATAAAACATGTATTGCTCCAATAATATTACTTCCCATAAACATACCAAGTAAAATTATAACAATTTCTGTGAAATTACTTGATAAATTATATAAAACATTAGTTATAACATTATCATATATTCTTCTTCCTTCCGATACAGCAGTAGTAATAGTGTTATATGAATCATCTAAAAGTATTATATCTGCAACATTTTTAGTAACATCGGTACCACTTTTGCCCATTCCAACACCAACATTAGCAAGTTTCATCGCCGGCGCATCATTTACTCCATCCCCTGTCATAGCAACAACTTTACCCATCTTTTGTAAGGCTTTAACAATTTGCAGTTTATTTTCAGGGCTAACGCGAGCAAATACTGAATATTTATTAACGTATTCAATTACTTCTTTTGATTTTAAATTATTTAAATCACTCGCATTAACACCATCTTCATCGCTTTCACAAATGCCTACTTCTTTAGCGATTGCTAGAGCAGTTGCAAGGTTATCTCCAGTAAGCATTATCGGACGGATATGAGCTTCACGACATGTAAGAATCGCTTCTTTAACATTTTTTCTAGCAGGATCTTTAAGACCAATAATACCTCCTAAAGTAAGACCTTTTTCTTCTTTAAAGTAATCACTTTCTTTAGTTATTTTTTTATCAATTTTTTTATAAGCAAAAGCTAAAACTTTTAAGGCATCATGAGAATATTCATCTTCAATTTGCAAATATTCATCCTTTATTTTTTTTGTTAACTTTTCTTCTTTACCATTAATCAAAATATGGCTAGAACTTTTAAGAATTGCTTCTAAACCACCTTTAGTATAAATAATTTCTTTACCATCTTTATCATAAATAGTACTCATCATTTTACGGTTAGAATCAAAAGGAAGTTCTAATTTTCTTTTATTTTCTTTTATCTTTTTTAAAATATTTACTTTATTTTTTGTTAAAAAATTACTCAAAGCAACTTCTACAGAGTCCCCTGTAAACTCACCACCATCACTAGTAGCATTATTGCAAAACATCATAATGTCCATCAGTTCTGGATATTTTTTAATATCTTTTAAATTAATTGTCTCATTATTAGTAAATATTTTTATTACTTCCATTTTATTAGTAGTAAGAGTTCCTGTTTTATCAGTACAAATTACTTCAGTTGCACCCAAAGTTTCAATTGCTGCCATATTTCTAACAATTGATTTTTTCTTAGCCATTTGACTAACACCAATAGATAATGTTGCAGTTATTGCAATTGGAAGACACTCAGGAACACTTGCAACAATCATCGAAATACAAAGCATAACAACATTTAAAACGGTGTAATCCATTATTACACCATAGCATAAAACAAATGCTACTAAAAATGCTGCAATGCCAGAGATAAATGTCGAAATTTTCTTTACCTTTACTTGTAATGGTGTAATTGGTTCTTCTTTTGTATCTATAGTTGCTGCAATTTTACCAATTTCGGTATCCATACCTGTTTCTACAACGATAGCCTCAACCTTACCAGCAACTAAAACTGTCCCCGAATAAACCATATTATATCTTTCCGATAATAACGCACTCTTATTAATGGGAGTATCAATCTTTTCAACACTCATACTCTCACCAGTAAGTATTGACTCATCACATTTAGCAAAATATGACTCAATTATTCTAGCATCTGCAGGAATCTTATCTCCTGCTTCTAAAATGATATAATCTCCTTCAACTAAAGCATCAGAATTTATTTCTTCTAAATCACCATTTCTCTTTACAGTAGTTTTATTTGATTGATAACTTTTAAGTTTTTCAATAGCATCTTCAGCCTTTGATTCTTGTAAATAACCCATAAAACAATTAATTAAAGTTGTACCTAAAATAACGATTGGTTCTAAAAAGTCTCCATCAGTAAATATTGCATAAAATAGCGACATTAATCCTACAACTAATAAAAGGATAATCATTACATTTTTAAATTGATCAATAAATATGCGTAATTTACTTTTTTTATTTTTCTCTATTAATACATTTTTTCCAAAAAGATTCAATCTTCTTTTAGCCTCAGCATCACTTAACCCGTCCAAAGAAGTTTTATAATCTTTTAATATTTCTTCTTTTGTTTTTTTATAATCTTCCATTTCTAGTATCACCATTACTATGGTATCAAAATTTATTTATTTATTCAAGAAAAAAACTACCAAAGTAGTTTTTCAAATAATTTATAATTTACTTATTCTTTTAGCTTTATTAATATTTTTTCTAATATTATTCCTTATATTAGGTCCAATACTCATTGCATAACCAAAAAACAAACTATCATATATAATATTATCTTTAAAAGGTAAAAGTGTAGTTTTTGCAATATATGGTAAATTTTCACTATGAACAACCTCATCAATACTTGTATTTATTCCCTTTACCATATAAACAATTTTTTCATTATCCATTGGCATAATTAAAGTATATTTTTTTTCATATTTAGCAATTATAAATTCTTTTCTAATTCCTTTTTTAAATTCAGTTATAATCCTTTTCTCTGTATTATTAAAATCATATGGATTTAATTTAATAAAATCTTCAATTATTTTATCTTTATTTTTCCAAAATTTTTCCACAATATCTTTAATATTTTCTGGATTAATATATTGTTGATTATATATTTTTTTTATTCTAGTATTAACTTTATAGGTATTATTAGTATATTCTAATAAAGCAAAATATAATTTATAAAATAACTTTGCATCTTTTGGTTCTATACAAGCATTAACTTGAATTTCATTAAAATCTTCATATGCATTATCAACCTTTTCCTTATCTTTTAAATATTTTAATGCTTCGTTTTTAGTTAAAGTATTATAATATCCAGAAGGTATTTCATCTAAAGCATCATTAAATATTTTTCTAAATTTTTTTTCATCTTTAATATCTAATATATCAATTAAATATTTAATAAAATTTTCCCAATCATCATTTAACAAAACATGCATATTTATTGAAAAAATTATACCCGGAGCCAAAACATTGTCTTTAATATAATCATACATTTTTTTTACTTTAGGGTTATTAATATTTAATCCCATATATCTTCCCATATAAACAAAATCTTCAAAATTAGTATGAATTGTATTTATTAAGGGGCTTTCTTTTTTTGCTTCTTCAAATTCATCTTTAAATTCCCAATATTTAGCATAAGTAAATTGGGAAATTTCTCCATCTATACTTGGCACATAAGTAGAATCATTCATAACATAAAATTTAAAATTTAAATTATTATCCATATGTTTTTTGACATCCTCATTAGATATATTGGTATACATTGCTGTTATTTGTATAATTATATCAGGAATAATAAAACCAAAAGCCCTAACCAAACCAATAGCAATTTCATTAATGTTATCTTTTCTATGAACTTCATCTTCATCATAATTATCTAGTGCATCTTTTATTACACCTATTAATTCCTTGCAAATATGGTAATTTTTGTGACTTACCAAAAACTTTTCTTGTAATTCATGAATTAATATAATATTGTTTAAAATATCTTCCGTGCTAATTTTATCATTTAAAAGTTTTTCTAATAATTCTAATTCCTTTAGGGAACAAATATCAATAACATGATGATAATCACTTAAATAAAAATTTTTAACCGTCTCAATCATTTCAATCTCATCAATATCATCATAATCTTTAAAATCTTCAATTATTTGACTATAATTATCAAATATCTCATCTTTGCCTAACTTTTTAAACTCTTCTATCATTACTACTACCTTTATTTTTTCTTACCTTTACTCTTTTTTTTCTTTTTCTTATTATCTACTTTATCATACATTTCTTCATCAAGTTTAAAATCATCATTATTTACTTCTTCAATTACATTTAATTCTTTTGTATTATTTTCACTATCTTGCTTATCATCTTCCTCTATTGTCTTTTTCTTTTTATCATCATCAAGTATTTTTACTTCTGTTACATTAATATTTTTATTTTTCTTTCTACGTCCTTTACGTAATGTAGCAATTAAGACAATAAACATAACAACTAATATAGCACTAAAACCAATAATTATGTAAGAATAAACTTTATTCTTTTCAAGCAAATCATTAATCATTTCATCATCGTATTTTTGAATACTTTGATCTGTCTTATCATACTTGAAAAATCCTTCTTCCCCAGTTTCTACATTAATACCATAAATTATAGCAAATCTTGAACTAGCAGAAGTATAATATGCCGGAACTTCTATATCATTAATAGCTATTGTGCCATATTCATATCCATCTAATACTTCACTAGTTTCTTTAACATAAATTGTAAGTTGATTAAATTGTAATTCTGTATATGGGTTATAGGTATTAGTATCAGCATCGTATATAAATAAGGAGATATTGCCTTCACTATCCTTTAAACCAACCAATGTAAAACCTGTAAGTTCACTTGTATATGCTGGTATTTCAAAATCACTTATATTAACAGTTGTCTCTTGGTAAGCATTAACTGCTGGCAAGAATTCTTTTATTTTTACAACAGTATATGCAGCATCTCCAACAGTTACATTAATTGGATTAGCATCAACAACATCAACAGTTACTTTATAAGTTTTTTCACTACCATTTTCAGCCCGAACTACTATCTCAAAAGTATTAGTTCCCCCAGTTACTTCAAATGTTCCAGTACCAGTTACTGATGCTGCTGAATCATTTTCGGCTGCATTAATTGTAACCTCTTTAGTATCTTCAGGTACTGTTACAGTGTATTCTGTGATATCTTTAGAAAATGCTGGTGTAAGTTCAAAACCTTCAACAGATAAACTTTTTAAATCATTATCTTTAGAATAACTTGCTTCAAGTTCTTCTTGTGTAATAATTCTTAAAGTTTTGCCACTTGATGTTAATGATATTTGACTTAAATCTTCAAAAGCATATGCATCATAAGTGTTTACTTTAACTGTAGTCGAACCAGTTTTTTTAGTTCTAAATGTAAATGTATAAGTTTTTTTATTAGTACCCGTCGCTGAAGAATTAACCATTTTTGTGCCATTGTTTTCAGAATTAGTACTTACAAGTTCTAAATAATTGCTATCGTAATTTAAATTCATTTCCCAACTTATCATTGGAGCATTTGGACTAGATAATGTTACAGTTAAAGTAACGCGATTTCCTACAACAACTTGACTAGTCCCAGTTACTTTAATTGTTCCACTCGCAGCACTGACACTTAGAGGTAATACTATCAAAACCAACAAACTTAATAATAAATATTTTATCTTCTTCACTTTTTCCTCCTTTTTATTGAACAATATTATAAGTACCTAAAATATTTTTTTGTACTTGAGCTAAATCCAAAGCATTAATCACTCCATCACCAGAAGTGTCTCCAGCAAGATTATATGCTCCACTTAAGTTATATGTACCCAAAATATTTTTTTGTACTTGAGCTAAATCCAAAGCATTAATCACTCCATCGCCAGAAGTATCACCCTTTATAACCACTTCTAGCGTTTCTAAAGTACTTGAATTATTAACAACTACTTTAAAACCAGTAGCAAGTGTACCACTATTAACTATAGAACCTGCTGCATTATAAATTGTTACAGTACTTGATCCCCCCACTGATTCAATTGTTGATTTTAAAGTTGCCACATCAGTACCAACAACAACTCCTGAAATATATCCACTTGCATATTTATATCCACTAGATGTTATAATTGTACTAATTGGTAAACTGCTTGGCTTTGAATCATCTGGGGTATCAACAGCCCCACCCGGACTATTAGTAATTGCAGCATCCATATTATTATAAACGGGTACATAGAAAATAAATGATGACTCTAAAATACCTAAATCACTATATGTCACATAAGTCGTTGCTGATTCACTTGATGGTGCTGCAACATTAGTCATATATTGATGTGTTCCAATTGATGATGGATTACTTTGATTAACATTAAACTTTTGTAAGTAACCAGTATTTTGATTATTAGCAATATAATTATTAGCAATTTGGGTAAGTCCTCCATTTATTGCTGAATTCACGTTATTCCAACCATAACGATAAGCATAATTAAGTCCACAATAAGCAGTTCCATAACTTTGAACACAAGAGTCACTTACCCCATAATTATAAAAATTATAATATCCTACATATGCATTAGCACTACCAGCGTTTTGAATAAATAATGAACCATAATAAGTATTAGCATCAGCAACATAATTACCACTATATAAACTGTATAATGATTCTCCATTACCTAATTCCTGTAAAATACGTGATGCTGTAAATATCGGTGAAACATTTAAAGAAGATCCACTATTAACAATAACATCTGCTATATTAGTTCCCAAATTTAAATGATACTTATAAAATGAAGAACCATCGATAATACTTGTTACCGCACTATTATAAATACCTGAAAAATTAACATCATAATTTAGGGCTTCAAATTGAAATATAAAACGATCTGACAAAAAATTTCTAGGATCCATATAATAAGCAACACCAGTCTTAGTAATACCCACATAACCACTGTCATAAGCCGTACAAGTTGAATCTATAAAACCACTATTAGCATCACTACCATATATTAAATTAGTTCCACATGCACTTTCTTCATCAATAATATATTCCCAATCATAATTTATTTTTAAAGGAACAAATTGCCAGCTTGGATGTCTTTCTTTTAAAGCACAAAGGCCTCCCCAATAACTTGATGGGAATCCTAAATTGCTCATTTCTATTTCACACGTTGTAGATGGTGCTACATCATCAGTGCTATAACTTCGTACAACATCAACATGATCCCCACAAACATAACCTGTAGCGGTACCATTGTAATATACTTGGTACCAATCGCTATTACAATCATAATGATTGTTTGTATCAGCAAAAGTTTGATCAACTACTAAATTATAATAAGAACCGGTATAAAGTGAAGTAATTCGTTTATTTTGAGTTCCGGGACCTGTACGAACATTACAAGATGAGTTAATGTAAGCTCTAGCAGTATATGAGGTAGCAGAAACGTTATGTATTAAGAAAAAGCTACAAATAAAAAGTGTAATAAAAACCATTGTTTTTCGCATACAAAAGCACCTCCTTACCATCATACTCATAATAATTATATCATTTTTGACGGAATTCGACAAATCATATACAAAATTATAAGTAAAAGTGTGTAAAATAACTGTTTTTTTTAAATAAAATATAATATAATAATCTTAAATGTGGTGGTTGTAGATGGGAAAAACGTTTGATAAAATAGATATTGTTTTTATTGTTTTAATCTCTATATATTTGTTTGCTCTAGTTATCGGTTTGCTTTGGATAATATTAGATAAACTTGAAAAAATGAAAGTGCGAGCAAATTTATCTATTAATAATATTAAAGAGAAAAAACAAAATAAAGATATAAATGAAAAAGCTACGAGCAAAGAATTAAATGTCAAGCCTACTAAAAGTAGTAGTGTTAAGAAAAAAAGTGCAACAAGTATTAAAAAGAATTCTTCTATCAGCAAAAATAAGTCTACTTCTACTAAGAAAAAAGCTAGTCCTGTTAGTAAAATCAAAGAAAATAATAGTAAAGCCAAAACTAGTAAACCTAAAAATAATGCTTCTAATAGGTCTAATGGATATATAAGTCCAACTAAGAGAAAAAAAATTACTAGAAAAAAAAGAAATAATACTAAAAGAAAAGCAACTAAGAAAAAGTAGTTGCTTTTCTATTCTCCAAAAATTATGTCAGGTAATTCTTCATCAGGAGCAGTTTCTTCTTTATCTGAATTATTTGTTGTATCTTGTTCTTTATTTTCAGTATTTTCATCCTCTTTTTTATCTGTTGACGATGAATTTTCTGAATTATTTTTATTATCGTCTGAATCACTAGGATTTTTAGAAGGAGCAGTTTCTTCCGGCTCTTCGCTTTGAGATTCAATGCTATTAACTACATATACAGTTAATTCGTCAACTGTAGAAACCAAAACTCCAATGGATACGCTTTGATCACCAATTAAACCAACAGCAACATTTGGATTATAGTGAGAACTATCAGGATCAACATGTTCAATATTGAAAGTAATTCCATGTTCATTGCAGAATTCTTCTGCTACACTTACACTACTGCCAATAAAGTTTGGAAAAGTACTACTTGATTTTTCACTTCGCAAACCTCTACCGGGACTAGATATTTCATAAGGTTCATTAACTGAGAAACTAAATGATTTAATAACTTCTTCATCTTCAAGGCCTAGTGTAACTTTTAGAGCATGTTTAATATCTTCAAGAGAATCAACATAATATCCTTGAGCAGAAGTTGTAGTTCCCATGCTTGGAACATAGACTGGCAAGCTATAGGTTTCTAGGTAGGCTTTATTTATATTAAGTAAGTCTTCTCCTCCTAAAACATTGGAAACCATGTTTTTAATTACATTATAGCCTGAAAGGATTGTATTAGTATCCATATTAGTTGCTACGTTATTACTAATAGCATCTAATATATCTTTTAAATCACTAATACTACTAAATTGTAAAGCTTTATTAGCGATTGCTTCAACTACTTGTTGTTGATGTCTTATTCGATCTAAGTCACTGCCAATATAAAGATGCCTGTTTCGAGCATATGCTAAGGCTTGTTCGCCATTTAATGTTTGCAAGCCCGGCTCAATACAAACAAGATGATCTCCAAAAAGACGGTCAGAATTTTGTTCGCACATCATACCATCATAAGCATCAGCATTATATGTTGGAGCTTCAACATCAACTTCAATTCCCTTAAGAGCTTCAACTAAATCAACTACTCCTTTAAAATTAATTTTGACATAATAATCTATTTCAACATCTAAAAAGTTACTAATCGTATCAATTACGCAACTTGTTCCATAGGCAGCAGAAGAATTAATTTTGGCATATCGATTATTATTGCAAGCAATTGGCACATAAGTATCTCTTGGAATACTTACCATTGTTGCAGTAAGAGTTGTAGGATTAAAAGAAATAAGCATCAACGTATCCCCATTAAAGGCTGCATTAGCATTAAGTCCAGAAGTTTCTGAATCTACACCCATAAGCAAGAAAGTAAGTGGTTCATTAAAGTCTTTATTGCTCGCTAAAATGAGATCTTGATTATCCATTTCTTCGCTATACTCATACAAAATTTTTGTTTCACTAGCGATATTTTGATATTCTTCTTCACTACTAAATAAAGTTACATAATTACCTGGAACAAATATAGCATCAATTTCTTCATTATAAAGGTCTCTAAGCATTACATTATAATCATTATAATCTGTTATACTATTAGCAAGTTTTTCTTCGCTATATAATTTTTGAGCTAAAACATTCCACTCTATTTTGTTTTCATCATCAAGTATACCTATATTAGAATCATTATCAAAATCAGTATCTTTTAAAGAAATTAAATATGTAGTATACATTAATTTTTTGCTTTCAGTAATATTATCGATATTTTTATAAACCATGTTTATATAATATGAGCCAACACAAAAAATAATAATAAATATAAAAGATATAATTGAGGTAATAATTAAAGCTTTATACTTACGACGAAGTAAATTCAAAAGGTTCCAAAAACAGTATAATATTATATATAAGATAAAAAAGATAATAAATACTATTCTAAGTATTGTTTCAATGCCAGCTAAACTTAATAAGTTCTTGATAAAAAAGAATAGACTTACAATATAAACAATGCTAGTAAAATAGTAAATATATCGACATATTCTATTTGATTTTTTTAATTTTCTAAAAAATTTATTCATCCCTTTTATTCTCCTGTTACATATTCTACTACATAAAGTTTTTCGTTCATTGGAACTAAAGTTATTGTAGCATTAGTATCATAACCTAAGTTTTTTTCATAAGACCACGACAAAGTTACAACATAACTATCGTATTCTTCTTCTCCAATTGTAAAAGTTGAAGCTTCAGCAGTGGATTCATCTATGCTGCTAACTTCTGGTAAATTTTGTTTCCTTTTTCCGTTTGAATTATTTTCCATGGTTTTGTAAATTGTATCTTCAACGTTAATTTTGAAGTTTTCAACGCTCTCAGGATAGACATATTCTGTGCTACCAACATCATAACGATTTATCTTATTATTCATTGTAAATAAGTCAATAACAAATAGTTCAGATAAAAGTTTAGCATAAGCTTCATAATCAACTTCAGTAGCTGATAATACTTCTTTTAATTCTTTATAAGTATTTTTCATGAGTTCTGTATCACGATCATCTAATGTATAATCAAAATTATCAATACTATCTACAACTTTTACAGGTTCTTTAGCGTCGCTATCCTTAAAGACATTAAATATAATTATTGAAGCAATAATAATTACTATCAATATTGCTATTGTTATTAAAACTATTTTATATTTTTTCTTCATATCATTCCTCGCTCATTTCAACTGAATCTAATAGATTGTAAACTATTATAGAATTAGAAACGTCTAGTATTTTTTCAGCATTAGCACTAATAGTACTAATATAGTCTTCATCTAAAGTTTCGTTATTTAAAACCTTATATTCTCCAGTAGAATTATTATAATATACTTTGTTTGTCAAAACGTTGCCATTTGGATATACAACCATGTTATCGTTCTTAACACTAAAAATATCTTCTCCCATAGTATATTTATTATATATTCCATACATATTTAGTATGGTTGCTGCAACATTATACATACCTGTTGTATATGTTACTTCACCACTAAATACATCTTTTAATTCTTGATCTTTCGTCCAAATGATTAATGGGGTATTTTTATTTAGTTCATGGGCATAATAATCATATTCCACATAATTAGGATCTTCTTCTTCATAGACATCTCCGGTTTCGGGATTTAAATTATAAAGATAATTTATTTCGCTTCGAGAAAGCTTGGCATCATGGTCACCATAAAAGACAAATACAGTATCTTCAAAAGCTGGAGATTCATTAATATAATTTATAAAGTCTCCAAGGGCCATATCGGCATAATTAGCACTTTTTATATATTCTCCAACCGAAGAATCGGATAAATAATCAACAGCATGTTCTGTTACTTCACCAGTAACAGGGTCTACAGTATTGTAATGACTAGTCAAATCAAGCGTACTATATTCACTAGCGATTGAAAATGGGGAATGATTTGATAAAGTTATTACTGTTCCCATATAATTTTCATAAGTTGATTCAATATTTTCCATTATAGGAATTGCTTGTTCAAAAAATAGTCGATCATTTATTCCTAAGTTAATAACATCAGCATCAGTATAGGTATAAGATTCTTCAAAATACATATCGTCGTACCCCAAAGACGGATGAGCCCGGTTACGATTCCACATAGAAGCAAGGTTACCATGCATACTAAATGTATGATATCCTATATTATTTAGATATTTAGGTATTGTAAAATAATTTCTATCATAGTAGCTAACGAAAACAGTACCACTAGATGCAGGCATTAAACCACTAAGAAGCGTAAATTCAGTATCTGAACTTGTACCAGTACTTACTTGAGGGTAAAAATTTGAAAAAAACATTCCTTCGCTAGCTAGTCTATTTAAGTTTGGAGTAACTTGTTGACCGTTAAATTCTAATTCCATCAAAAATGTTTGCATGCTTTCCATATGGACAAAAACAATATTTTTGCCTTTTAATATACCAGTGTATTCATTATCTACGTGACTTTCTTTGTTATCAAAATATTCACTGAAGGCCGCTAGGGCATCGTCATAACCAAAAAGACTACTTATTTGAGGGGTTAAAAATTGAACTAAGTCATTAATTTGATACATTAAAATTCCAAATCTTTCGACGATATAAATACGATTCCATTGTTTAGTCAATCTGCTATAATCAGTGCTAGTAGCAACACCAAAACTATAAGCAAGGCAAAGAACACCAACTAAAACAGTGGTAATAAGCATTTTTTTACCTTTTTCAATTTTATCAATAAAATAATAATAAGATGATGATAATAATTTTTTATGAATTAAATAAAATATTATAGGAAACAAAATGTACATTAAATCGACAGGCCGAATTTTTTCGAAAATAGATCCCGTTACCGTTTCGGCTTGACCAACTGTTGCAATTTCGCCAAAAGAAGCAAATGATGTGTAAAAAGTATAGTAAATTGAACTAATTATATTTATCAAAGTAAAAATTATTAACCATATAAAATAATATTTAAATTGATTTTTAGGTTTAACAAAATAACCAAGACCACCGACGATAAGAATTATACCTAAATCAGTTATAAATGGTTTAAAGCTAAAAAATGTCCCTAAAGTAAATTTTCTTACCAACATTGTGCCCAATAAGGATAATATTACATAAGATATAAATAAACGATTAGTAATTATATATTCAACGACATTTTTGCGTATCGCTCTAAGACAATTCAATACTTTTTTCTTCATATTTTCCCTTCTTACTTAAACAATTATAACAATAATTACATTTTTTAGCAATTCTTCTTGCAAAAAAAGTAGATATTTGATACAATTTATTTACGCAGGTGTAGTACA
>CALVVI010000030.1 GCA_944363815.1 uncultured Bacilli bacterium
TTTATTATTTGTGGGGGAATAATTTATTATAGTGATAAAATTACAGGTAATTATTTTATTAAAATGCTTAAACTTAGTACTATTTCTTTTTTATTTAGTTTACCAATTAGTGCCTGTATTAATTATGAAGTAAATATTACATCAATTTTAATTAATATGTTATTTGTTCCTTGGATTTCTGTAATTGTTTTCCCATTAGCCATAATTACTTTTATATTTCCTTTTTTAAATGGTTTCTTAAGTATTACCTTAACTATTACAAACTTTCTAAACAATCTATTTGTTAAATTCAGCTTGTTTATCAATATTCCCAAAACATCTTTTATTTTAATTATATTATTATTTATATTTATAGTGCTTCTAAAACATAATAAAAATTTTTTGGGATATATTTTAGTTTTATTACTAATTATTAAGGCTTTACCTAAATTAGATAGTAATTATTACATATATTATTTAGATATTGGACAAGGAGATAGTACCATTTTAATTTCTCCTTATCAAAAAGATGTAGTAATGATTGACACTGGAGGTAAGATTACTTATGAAACCGAGGAGTGGGAAAAGAGTAATAAAACGTACAATTTAAGTGACAACACCATTAAATTTTTAAAAAGTTTAGGAATCACACGCCTAGATAATTTAATTATTACACATGGTGATATGGATCATACGGGTGAAGCAATTAATTTGGTTAATAGTTTTAAGGTAGAAAAGGTAACATTTAACTGTGGACTATACAATGATTTAGAAAAAGAATTAATAAAAGTATTAGATAAAAAGAAGATTAAATACTATTCATGTATTAGAGAGTTAAATATAGATAACAATAAATTACATTTCTTACAAACAAAAGAATATGATAATGAAAATGATAATAGTAATGTAATTTATACAGAACTTAATGGTTATAAATTTATGTTTATGGGAGATGCTTCAGGTATTACCGAAAAAGAAATATTAAATAAGTATAACTTACCAGATATTGATGTTTTAAAAGCAGGACATCATGGAAGTAAAACAAGTAGTAGTAAAGAATTTATAGATACAATTAATCCAAAGTACTCAATTATTAGTGTTGGAAAGAATAATAGATATGGACATCCAAATAAAGAAGCGTTAGATAATTTAGAAGATTCAAAAATATATAGAACAGATCAAGATGGTAGTATTATGTTTAAAATTAAAAATAATAAATTAAAAATTAAAACTTGTAGTCCATAGAGAGGAGTAAATATGAATTATTATAATGAAATAAAAAATAAAATAATAGATGATGAAGTATATTCAAAAATAAAAGACTATTCAAAAGAAAGACACAAAGTTATAACATATTTTGAAATAGGTAAATTACTAACTGAAGCCGGCGGAAAATATGGTGATAATATAATTGAAGAATACTCTAAAAAATTAGTTATTGAAGTTGGTAAAAAATATAATAGAAGCACTTTATTTAGAATGAAACAATTTTATAATGTATTTAGTAATGAAAAAGTCGCACCACTGGTGCAACAATTAAGCTGGAGTCATTGTCTAATTCTATTACCAATTAAAAACATTAATGAGATTAATTATTATATTAATCAAGTGTCAAAACGAAATCTTTCAAAAAGACAATTAGAAGAAATAGTAAAAAATAATGAATATGAAAGATTACCTGTTGCAACCAGAAATAAACTAATATATAAAGATAGAGTTGAAGCAAAAGATTTAGTACCTAATCCTATTTTAATTAAAAATAAAAATAATATAGAAATAATTACCGAAAAAGCATTACATCATCTAATATTAGAAGATATTGAATCATTTATGAAAGAATTGGGTAATTCATATAGCTTTATAGGTAGCGAATACAAAATTAAAATAGGTAACACTTATAATTATATTGATTTGCTACTTTATAATATTGAATTTAATTGTTATGTAGTAGTTGAACTTAAAGTAACTGAACTAAAAAAAGAACATATTGGTCAAATAGAATTTTATATGAATTATATCGATAAGAATTTAAGAAAAGTAACGCAAGATAAGACTATTGGGATTATTATATGTAAGAAAGATAATAAATTTATTATGGAGTATTGTAGTGATTCTAGAATTCTTGCCAAAGAATATCAACTTATTTAAGGAGGTCTATGAATTATTATAAAGAGATTAAAAATGAATTAATAAATAATGAAATAACTAAAAAGATAAAAGATTATAGTAAAAATAGAAGTGATCTTACTACGTATTACAATGTTGGTAAATTACTGAGTGAAGCTGGTAAGCATTATGGCGAAGGGATAATTAAAAAATATTCTGAAAGGCTAACAAGTGAACTTGGTAAAGGATATACCATTACCAATTTGAAATTAATGAGACAGTTTTTTGTCTTTTCAAAAAGTCACACAGTGTGTGACCTATTGACCTGGAGTCACTATAGAACTCTTTTGACTTTAAGAGATGATAATAAAGTGAATTTTTATATTAAAATAATTATAGAACAAAATTTATCAGTAAGACAACTCCGTGAACGAATAAAAAATAAAGAATATGAACGGTTAGATGATGCTACTAAAGAAAAATTAATTGCCAAAGAAGAAGCAACATTAGCTGATTTAATTAAGAATCCAATAGTTATTAAAAATAATAACAACAGAGAAATATTATCAGAAAAAGCATTGCAGAAATTAATATTAGAAAACATCTCATCATTTCTAAAAGAATTAGGTAATGGTTTTGCTTTTGTTGAAAATGAATACAAAATTAAAATAGGTAATACTTATAATTACATTGACTTACTATTGCACAATTATGTTTTTAATTGTTTTGTAGTTGTAGAACTTAAAGTTACTGAATTAAAAAAAGAACATATTGGTCAAATAGAAGTATATATGAATTATATAGATAAGAATTTGAAAGAAGTAACGCAAGACAAAACTATTGGAATAATTATATGTAAGAAAGATAATAAATTTATTATGGAATATTGTAGTGATTCTAGAATACTTGCCAAAGAATATCAAATTATTTAAAAATATTTACTCAAAATTAAGTAAAATCGCTTGGAAAAATAATCACCCACACACCATTTATTTTAATCCATAAAATATAATACATTATATAATGTTTTCATAGATAGAGAAGAGATTCTCTTTTCTTCTGGCTAAAATTATAGTAAAATAATTATATCGAGGTAGTAAACATGAATATTTATTTAATAAGTAATGAAAGTTATAGATTAATAAATAAAGAAATAAAAAAAATAGTTAAAAATAACAATTTTGAAATTTTTAATATGAATAAATCTAGTATTAAAGAAATTTTAGAAGAGGCAAGTTATTTTTCTTTAGATAATAATCAAAAGTATTTAGTAGTAACTAATGCGGATGTATTTAGTGCTGATAAAGTTAATGATACTACAACTGATTCTTTGTTAAATTATTTTAATAATCCTAACTCTAATACTATTCTTATTTTTACAACACAAAAGCCATTAGATTCTAGAAAAAAGATTGTAAAAGAATTAAAAAACAAATATAAAGTGATAAATAATGCTAAGATGGATAAGAAAGCAATTAATGCATTACTTACAAATTATGTTAAAGAAAATGAATTTAGCATTGATTGGGAAACGATAAACTATATTATTAATAATTGTTATAACAATATAGATATTATGTTTAACGAATTAGATAAAATAATGCTTTATTATAATTTTCCATGTCGTATTAAATATCAAGATGTAGTAGCAATTGTAGGAACTGAGCTTGATAATAATAATTTTCATTTTGTCAGTGCTGTAGTTGAAAAAAAATTAGATGAAGCTTTAAAATTGCTTAATAGTCTTAAAATATACAAGGTTGATAGCAATGTCTTAGCAACACTTTTAGCTAGAGAATATCGTCTTATGTATTATGTGAAAAAAATGTATCAAAATAAAATTAGTTTGAGTGAAATTTGTAGCAATTTAAGTTTGGCAGATTGGCAAGTAAATAAATTATATAATAACGGAATTCATTATAGTGAATCGGAATTATTAAAAAACTTAGTAGATTTATGCAATATCGATATGAATATTAAGAAAGGAATTTGGGATAAAGACATTGCCTTATACGGTTTTTTGTTAGATGCCTGTAGTTAATTTATGAAACGTATTCAAAATTATTTTCTCATATTTATGATATATGCCTTAATTGGTTGGCTTTATGAAGTATTTTTAGAAGTAGTAGTTTATCAGTGGGGATTTTCTAATCGTGGTGTTTTATTTGGTCCATACTTACCCGTTTATGGTTTTGGAGCATTAGCATTTATTTTATGCTTTAATAAATTAATTAAAGATAAACCATTAAAGAAAAAACTATTGTATATTCCTATAATTTTTCTAGGATGTATGTTAGTAGCAACTGCCTTAGAATTAGTTACATCATATATTTGTGAGTTTTTTACGGGTTCTTGGCCATGGCAAACATATGAGTCGTACAAATATAATTTTGAAGCCAGAATTGCCTTAAGCCCAAGCATTCGTTTTGGTATCGGCGGAGTAATATTTTTATATATTTTACAGCCACTATTTGATAAGTTATTATCAAAATTAAGCGACAAAACTAGAAATATAATATTTTACACATTATTAACTATTCTTATAATAGATATAATCTGTTCTTTTTTCATATTTTAAAAAAATCGATTTATTTCATCGATTTAATTTTTTCTGTGTTTTTAAAATTTAATTTAGCATATTTGTTTAATATTTCAAATCCGTGTTCTTTAACTAATTCAGCTCCAACTTCTTCAACTATAGCTCCAGCACCTTTTGGTATATAGGTACCAAGTTCATTACTTATATCATGCATAGTTTTTAAAAAAATATATCTACTTATTATTGATGCACAAGCAACACTTAAACATTGTTCTTCAGCTTTCGGTGTAAATGTAATATTTATAACTTTATCTTTGACATCACTTAAATATCCATAGTAATTCTTAGGTGGCGTGAATTGATCAACAACGATTTTTTCGTACGGCAAATTTTTGTTTACCATATTTAGTAATACTTTATTGTGAAGTATTGCTTTAATTTTGTTCATATTAATATTTTGTTTATGAAATTTATTGTAATCGGGATTATTAAGAATATAACTAGAATAGGGGATCTTTTCCATTATTTTTGGAGCTATTTTTTTTATTACATCATCTGTAATTTTTTTAGAGTCAGTTACCTTTAATTCATCTAAAAATGAAATATTTTCTTTGCTTACAAATGTAGCAGTAACTACAATTGGGCCAAAATAGTCTCCAGTTCCAACTTCATCTGAACCAATAGTATTGTAATTATCAAACTTACGATATTTATTTGTTTTTTCTTTTGAATTTTTCTTTTCTTTACCATCTTTTATATCGATAATCCGATTATTAAGTTTTCGTTCTAAATCAATCCAGATATTAGCATCAATATCAGCACTTATACCTTGAAACATCACTTTGCCAGATTCATAAAGAGTTATAATTGTATCTGCTTCCATTGCTTGAAATACAGCATAAGGGGGAGTTTTATCTCGCCTTAAATCGTTATAATATTTTATCATTTTTTCTTTAACATTATCACTTACTTTAAAAACAATTGTCATTTATTTAACCTCACTTAAATAAATTTTAACATATTTATCTTTATTTTTCATCATAATTATAATATAATTATGGTAGGGAGATAGAAAAAATGAATTTAATTGATGTTATTAGTATTTTAATTATTTTACTCTTTGGGGTTATTGGTTTAAAACGAGGAGTTATCAGAAGTCTAGTTCAATTAGTAGGAACTTGTGCGGTATTAGTTTTAGCCTTTGTTTTTAAAGATGTTTTAGCAGGATTTTTAATGCAATATTTGCCATTCTTTGATTTCGGCGGAATATTTCAAGGAATATCATCGATAAATATTTTAATCTATGAATTATTATCATTTATAGTAATTTATATTTTAATGTATTGTGTCCTTAGTATTATTATTAACTTAGCAGGATTGGTGGAAAAATTATTGGATTTGACAGTAATTTTAGCAATTCCATCTAAAATACTTGGTGGAATTGTCGGATTAATTGAAGGTGTTATAATGGCTTTCCTAATAACTTTTATTTTATTCCATATTCCTGTAACAGAACCGATGGTTGCTGATTCTAAATTCTCTATTGTCTTATTAGAAAGAACCCCAATTATTGGTAAAATGGCTGCTGGTACAACTCAAGCTTTAGAAAAAATTAATACTATATTAAAAGAAATGGATGAAAACGCTGATCGAGAAGATGTTAATTTTCAAGTCTTGCATACTTTAGTATATTATAATATAATATCAAAAGATGATGCCCAAAAATTAATAGATGATGGGAAAATAGTATTTAGTAAAACTGTTGTAATATAAGGAGGTTAAACATGGTTAAACACTTAAAAAATAGTCAAGAATTTACCGAAACAATAGATAGTCAAGATGTTCTAATTGATTTTTATGCTGATTGGTGTGGCCCTTGTCAAATGCTTGCTCCATTGCTAGAAGAGATAGATACAATCGATATTTTAAAAGTAAATGTTGATGAATTTAAAGACATTGCAGCTAACTTCGGCATTATGAGTATTCCTACATTAATTTTATTCCGTTCTGGGAAAGAGATTAAAAGAGAAATAGGATTTAAAAACCTTGACGAAATAAAAAAGATGATCACTTGATCATTTTTTTATTGTCTTTAGCCCAGCCGCCCCATAAGCGCGACTTAAAGGGCCAAAACCTAATTTAGTTCCGCCAAAATACCTAACCACGACAAGTAAAGTATTATCTAAATTATTTTTATCTAATATATTAAATAATGGTAATCCAGCACTGCCACTAGGTTCTTTATCATCACTTTTGCTTCCCGTATTTCCAAGTTTATAAGCATAAGCTATATGTCTAGCTTTTTTATGTTCCTTTTTTAAATCATTTAAAATCTTTTTTACTTCCGAAGTATCTTCAATTTCATACCTGTAGGAAATAAATTTAGACTTTTTAATTTCTAAACTTTCTGAGTTAATTAATTTCATATTTATCACTGCTAATATTATATCGTAAAAATGTCTAATTTTGTAGTATAATATAAAAAGGTGAGAAATAATGCTCAAAGAAAAGTTAAAAACAATTCCCCATCTACCGGGTTCATATCAAATGCGTAATATTAATAATAATGTTATCTATGTTGGTAAAGCCAAAGACTTATATAAACGGGTAAATAGCTATTTTAAAGGCAATGTTACTGGAAAGACTGCTAAGATGGTAAGTGAAGTTCACGATTTTACTTACATAACTACCCAAACTGAACAAGAAGCCTTTATCCTAGAAATAAATCTGATAAAAGAATATAACCCTAAATACAATATATTATTAAAAGATGATAAAAGTTATCCCTATATCGAATATATTAGTAAGCCATATCCTAAGTTAAAGGTGTCTAGATACTTAAACATCAAAAAAAGAGATAAAAAGCTTCTTTTTGGGCCTTATCCTAATGCTTATGCAGCTAGGAAAATAGTAGGGTTAATAAATCGATTATATCCTTTAAAAAAGTGTGAAGGTATGCCAAAAAAGGTTTGTTTATATTATCATATTGGGGAATGTTTAGGCTATTGCGAAAAAAATGTTGATCAAGAAAAATTAGTTTCCATGGAAAAGGAAATTCTCGACTTTTTAAAAGGTAATGACAAAATACTAATTGATAAAATAATGGAAAAAATCAATAACTTTAGTGAAAACTTGAATTTTGAAGCATCATTAGAGTTAAAAAAAGAATTGGAATATATTAAAATAATACTAGATAAACAAAAAGTTGAATTACATGATTATATCAATCGTGATGCTATAGGATTTTATTTTGATGAAGGCATCATCTCTGTACAGATATTATTTATTCGTAATGGCAAAATTGTTGGAAGCAATAACGATAAATTTTATTTAATGAGTGATGTTTATGATGAAGTAAATTCATACATTCTAAACTTTTATACTAGACATGAAATTCCTAAAGAAATATTGTTAGATTCTGGATTAAATACTGATATCGTCAGTAATATTTTAAATACTAAGGTTTTAATACCTCAAAAAGGAGTTAAAAAGACTTTAATTGAAATGGCCAAAACAAATGCCAAAATAAGTTTAGAACAAGAACTAACCATAATTAAAAATGATGAAACTCGTAGTCTTGGGGCAAATGAGAAATTAAAAGAGCTTTTAAACTTACCAGTTTTAGACCGAATTGATGCTTTTGATAACTCCAATCTTTTTGGTTCTTATGCGGTAAGTGGCATGATTGTTTTTAAATCCGGTAAGCCGTATCGTAAGGAATATCGTAAATATAAAGTAAGCGTTGATAAAAATGATGATTATAATACAATGAAAGAAGTAATTTATCGAAGATACTACCGAGCAATGGTTGATAAAACTGAAATGCCTGATTTAATTCTTGTTGATGGTGGAGAAAATCAAATTAAAGCTTGCTTAGAAATACTTAATAGTTTACATTTAAATATTAAAGTGTGTGGTTTAAAAAAAGACAACCACCACCGAACAAATGAATTAATTGATGGCGATACATTAGAAGTAATTTCTATCCCTCACAATAGTGATATATTTCATTATTTAACCCGTATTCAAGATGAAGTCCACCGTTTTACTATAACATATCATAAAAATCTTCGGGATAAAGGGACCATTGCAAGTATTTTAGATAACATCAATGGTATAGGCAAATCCCGTAAAAAAGAACTAATTAAAAAATATGGCAGTATCAAAAAAATGGCCGAAGCATCTGTTGCAGACTTAACTGAAGTCTTACCTCTTAAAGTAGCTGAGGATTTGCATAAATACTTACAAGAAAGGAACGAATATAAGTCTAATGAAACTAGTTAGTTTGAAAAATGATCCAAATATTAAAATCGAAAATAATATAACATATTATTTAAACCCGGACTTTTTATATTTACCAAGCAAAGGTATTTTAGTCAAACAAAATTCTTTAGTTTATAAAGGTATGCCCGTTACCAAAACATTATCTTCTCCTGTATCTGGTTTAGCTTTTGGGATAAAAAAAGCGCTATTTCAAAATTCTTGGCAAGTTTGTTTAGTAATCGAAAACGATTTTCGAGAACTATCTAAGAAAAATAAAATGCACCCAGTTAAAACAAATATACCGAATATCTTAAAATGCTCAGAAGAAGCAGACCAATATCTTTATTCTAAATTTAAAAATCAGACAAAATTTACGAATATCATTATAAGTGCCATAGATGATGAACCGTATGTCTATAATAATATCTTTATTTTAAAAGAAAATATTAATGAACTATTAGAAATATTCGATGAATTAAGTTTTATTTATAAAAGTGATAATAATTATTTAGTGGTCAAAAACATTGACACAGCGATAATAAATGATTGTCTTAACATTATTGGAACATATCCAAACATTAAATTAACCCTTGTAAATGATGAATACCTACTAGGCAGAGAAGATTTCCTAAAAGAAAAACTAAATATAAAAAGTAACACTTTATATTTAACAACTAATGAATTACTTGCTTTATATAACTCTTTGCATCGCAAGGATTCAACGACAATACTTATAACTATTTCTGGTAATGCCTTAGCTAAAAATATTGTTATACGTATTAAAAAATATACCTTATTAAAAGATATAATTGCTAAATATTTAAATATTACTTGCTCAGATTATGTAGTTATAGCAAATGGTTTAATGCAAGGCTTTCTAGTTAAAGATGTTTCTAACTTTGTTATAGATCCTTCCATTTTCGCTATAAACATAATGCAAGCGATAAAAAATGAGGAAGACGCTTGCATAAATTGTGGCATGTGCGAACAAATATGTCCTAAAGGACTTGACCCTTTAAATAATAAAGATTTAAAATATTGTTTAGATTGTGGGCTTTGTACATATATTTGTCCTTGTAACATTAACCTGCGTAAATATATAAAGGAGAAGAAAAATGACTGAAAATAACGTCTATATTCATAGCCAAAACAGTTTAAAAAAGATTGTATTTCAATATATTTTATGCATTATTCCTTTAGTTTTTTATGGCATTTATAAAAATGGTTTTCTTTTATGGAATCGAGATTTAATTTCTTTTTTAGATATTTTTAAGCTTATTTATTTATTATTAATTAGTATAGGTATTTATTTTTTAGTTTATAAAATAATATTTAAAAGAAAATGCATATTTACATTAGAGTTAATATATTATTTTATAATACCTTTGTTTATGCCTCCGAATATAAATGTATTACTTTATACAATTGCTTTATTTATTAGTAGTATATTATGTTTATTTTTAGAAAAATTTTGTCGTTTCAATAAGATTGCCTTTTGCAAATTATTCATTGCTTTATGTACACTAATTTTTAGCAATTATACTTATCTAAATATTGCTGAACAAATGAATATATATCACTTAAATTATTGGGACTTATTGTGGGGCCGAAATATCGGTGGTATAGCCACTACTAATATAATATTCGGGATAATCATTCTAATTATTTTAGTGCTTTTAAAAAACTATAAAAAGATAATTGCCTTAACAAGTTTAATTACCTTTTCAGTATTAATATTAATTTTTAATAATTTTGATCCGTTCGCTTTAATTTCTAGCAGCGCTATATTAGGTCTTATATTATTAAATGTTGATTCGACTAGTACTCCTCGTCACAGAAAAAGCATGTATATTTATGGTATAGCTTTAGGTATTTTAAGTTTTCTCTTAACAAATTATTTAAATCCTTTTGAAGGAGTCTTTATATCTAGCTTATTTTTAAGTTTTTTTAGTCCAATACTTGATAAAATGTTCGAAAAATGATAAAATAATGTCGATTTTTATAAAATGAAATAAATTAAAGGAAATTCGGTACTAGCGTGTGTATATATAGGTAAGGGGAAAGTATGGCATATATTAAAGAAGAAGAAATTAACGCTATCCGCGATCAAGCGGATATTGTTGATATTATCTCAAATTATTTATCTTTAAAACCTAAAGGTCGTAATTATGTTGCTGTTTGTCCATTTCACGACGATCATTCACCGAGTTTAGTTGTATCTAAAGAACGGCAGATGTTTAATTGCTTTACTTGTAGGACTGGTGGCAATGTTTTTACATTTGTCATGAAATATGAAAATGTTGGTTTTATCGAAGCGATTAAAATAGTTGCTGATAAAATTGGCTATAATTTAAATATTGGCAATTTAAGTGATTTTACATCTCAAAATAAAGAAGATTACGAAATAATGGATTTTGCTCAAAAGTATTACTTAAATAATATATTTACTAAGGATGGTATTGCAGCTCGGAAATATTTAGAAAAAAGAGGAATTGATGAAGCAATAATTAAAGAATTTAATATTGGTGTTGCTCTTGATAGTAAAGATACATTGTATAAACTTTTAACGAACAAAAAATATTCCTTAGATAAACTAGTAAATTTAGGATTGGCAAATAAATTTGATGCTAATGTATATGATACTTTTTCCAAAAGGATAATGATACCAATTGAAAACTTAAAAGGCCAAGTAGTAGGGTTCACTGGGAGAATATACAATGGAGAAGTAGATACCGCCAAGTATATGAATACTAAGGAAACTGAGATATTTAAAAAAGGGAACATCTTATTTAATTATCATAATGCTAGACAAAGCATACGGGAAGAGAAAAAAGTTATTGTAGTTGAAGGCAATATGGATGCCATTAAGCTTAGCGCTAGTGGTATTAAAAATGTTGTTGCCTTAATGGGAGTAGCTTTATCAAAAGAACAAATTGATGTATTAAAAAAATTAAAAGTGCCAATTATTTTAATGCTAGACAATGACTCGGCTGGGTTAGAAGCAACTGTAAAAAATGGCGACGAACTTCAAAAATATGATTTAGACATTCGAGTAGTTCGTCTTACCGATGCCAAAGACCCTGATGAATACATTCGGTCAAAAGGATTAGCAGCTCTAAAAGATAATATTGAACATGCCACTAATTATTTAGATTTTAAATTAGATTATTTAAAAAAAGATAAAAATTTAAATAATATGGAAGACTTAATTCATTATGTTAAAGACGTAATCTTAAGTATAAATGCTGCAGATGACTTGACAAAAGAGCTAGTTATATCTAAAATAAGCAAGGATTATGAAATTGATGCCGAAATACTAAAACAAGAATTAAAAAGCAGCTTAGGAAGCGTCCCTCCCAAAAAAGAAGAGGTCAAAAAGGAACAAATTAGACCAAAACCTACTAAATATCACCTTGCGGCGAGTAAAATTTTATATCACATGATGCAAGATTCTTTATATATATCCATCTATAAAAATCGGCTTGGATATTTTAAAGAAAAAGATGAAAGGACATTAGCAAGTGAAATAGTTTACTATAATACAGTCCATAATAATATTAATATAGCTGATTTTATTAGTTATATTACCCCCGAAGAAAATATAACTAATTTTGTTAGCGAGATAATAAGTGAAAATAATAATACAGTTATATCTTTAGAGGAGTTTAATAGTTGTGTAGATGTTATTTTAAAAATCTTAAAAAAGGATGAAATACAAGAATTAAAAGAAAAAATAAAAAATGAATTTGATGTAAATAAAAAACTTGAGTTGATTACTAAGCTCACAAATTTAAAAAAGGAAGTGTGAAATAATGAACGAAATTAAAACTTTAGAAGAAAGAGAAAATAGTTTAATAACTAAAGGAAAAGAAAAGGGCTTTATTACTTATGAAGAATTAGCAGAAGAACTTAAAGGATTAGATATTGATTCCGATGCGCTAGATAATTTATATAATAAGCTAGTTGAAAATAATATTGAAGTAGTTGCAGAAGCTGATGTAGATTCAAGTAGTGGTGAAGCTAGAATTAAACCAAAAGAAGAAGCTGAGGAAATCATTTTAAATGATGAAGACATTACTAAAGATATTAATATAAATGATCCAGTTCGAATGTATTTAAAAGAAATAGGGCGTATATCTTTGCTTTCTAGTACAGAAGAAATGGAAATTTCCAGGCGTGTTGCTGATGGAGACGAGGAAGCCAAAAGGATTCTTGCAGAATCAAATTTACGGTTAGTTGTAAGTATTGCTAAACGTTATGTCGGAAGAGGGTTATTATTTTTAGATTTAATTCAAGAAGGAAATATTGGCCTAATGAAAGCTGTTGAAAAATTTGATTATGATAAAGGTTATAAGTTTTCAACTTATGCTACATGGTGGATTCGTCAAGCAATAACTAGAGCCCTAGCAGATCAAGCTAGAACTATCAGGGTTCCTGTTCATATGGTTGAAACAATTAATAAAATGTCTCGCGTTCAAAGGCAACTTACCTTAGAATTAAATCGTGAACCTAGCGAAGAAGAAATAGCAAAAAAAATGGGAGTTGGTATCGAAAAGGTAAGAGAAGTACTTAAAATTAGTCAAGAACCGGTATCACTTGAAACTCCAATTGGAGAAGAAGAAGATTCACATCTTGGTGATTTCTTAAAAGATGAATCGAGTCTTTCACCTGAAGAATACACTGAAAATGAAATTTTGAAAGAAGAAATAAAAGAAGTTCTTATGTCACTACAAGCCCGGGAACAAGAAGTATTAGAACTTCGTTTTGGCCTTATCGACGGAACTTGTCATACTCTTGAAGAAGTAGGCAAAAAGTTTAATGTAACTCGTGAAAGAATAAGACAAATTGAAGCTAAAGCTTTAAGAAAATTGCGACACCCTTCCAGAGCTAAAAAACTAAGAGACTTCCTTGAGGAATAATGTTATCACTAAGGCTTAAAACCATTGCTGATTTAGTTTCCAAAAATTCGAATGTTATTGATATTGGAACAGATCATGCTTATTTACCAATTTATTTATATCAAAACAATATCACAAATAATATAACAGCTAGCGATGTTTCACCTAGAGTTTTAAAATCAAGTTATGAAAATTTAAAAAAATATAATTTAGAAAATAAAATTCCTTTAATACTATCTAATGGCTTTAACAATATTAAAAAGACATTCGATATAGCTATCATCGCTGGCATGGGTGCCCATACAATAAAAACTATTTTAAATAATTCCAATATTCCCAATATCTTAATTATACAAAGTAATAATGACCATTATGAATTACGTAAATACTTAAATAGTTTAAACTATAAAATAGCCAAAGAAATTGCAATAAAAGATAAAAAACATTATTATATTATTATAAAATATATTAAAGAAAAAGAAACATTAACAAATTCCGAATTATTATTTGGTAAGAGTAACAATATAGATTACTTTAATTATTTAAAAGAAAAATACCAAGATTTATATAATAAATCCCATAATAAGTTATTTCTGGATTATATTAAAATTCTAAATAATCTTATTGAAAAAATACCGGTGAATTACTAGACTGAACTTTTGTTGGTTCAGTTTTTTCTTTTGGAGTTACTTCAACTGTAGTTTTATTAGTTACACTGTTACTAGGTTTATTAAATTCCTTCAATACACTCATAACTTTTCTGGCATTTTGAATCATTGGCTTGGCTTGTTGATAAAGAGGTATTACTTGATTAGCAATCGTTAGACCTTTAGATATTCCGCCGAGTATTTTAGTTAAGGAAAATGCACTTCCTATAGTATTTGTCCCAAACATACTATCACCTTACTGTAGTTTATGTAAATAAAAAAAATAAATGTTATTAAACATCTATTTTTGTCGAATTATTATTTCAATATTACATTTTTTAGCTAATTCTAACAAATCCTTAAAATAATAATTAGTTTTTCCACATTCATTAGCTTTTACCCATTCTGAAGATTTATTTACAAGATTTCCAAATTCTTTTTGGGTCATATTTGTTGAATCACGCATTATTTTAATTATATCTTTAGCATCATATTTATTAGCATTTATTTCCATATTTTCACCTGTTAAAACAATTATATAAGATTAGTTATTTCATATTTCAAAATAGGTATTGACAATACCTGTAAAAGTTTGGTAGTATAAAAAGTGTAAGGTATCAATAATACCTGTATACTTATAGGAGATGTATAGTTATGTCAAAATCAAATGAAAAGAAAGTGTTAGCGTTATCAGCAATTGCAGTTATTACATTAATAGCAGTTGTAGTGGGAGCAACATATGCTTACTTCCAAGCTCAAGGTGGAGGTAGTAGTGATATTGATGCGAGTGTTATAACTAATACTACTGATAAATTATCATTTCAAGTAGGTAATGGCATAAATATAAGTGCTAGTCAAGAAAACTTTGCTTTAGGCA
>CALVVI010000031.1 GCA_944363815.1 uncultured Bacilli bacterium
GGAGAGTCGGGAGGACTCTGTGAAGTAGAAATGCCTTGTAGTGATGCAAGGATGCCAAACTTGTTTGGCTTTTGTTCCGCGCTAACCTAGACATTTTTTTAGATTTGTCATAGGATACACTAGAAAGGAATGTGGATTATGAATTATTATAATGAATCAAAAACTTATGAATCAGAAACGAAAAAGTATGATAAAAATATGCAAACAGGAATGGATGGATGCTCTGGCAACAATGTTGGAATGATGGAAATGCCTGGATGTGGATGTGCTATGATGCCTGTATATGAATGTCCGCAAGAAAGAGTATGCCATAGATATATTTGTTATGATGTACCGCATGTTATGCCATGTAATACTAGAATAATTAATCATCATGTTTATAGACATACTTATAGACCAGAATATACTTATTGTGAAGAAAATGTATGTGAAAATGTATATGATCGTGGATGCTGCTAAGTGTTTAAATGGTGAGAAGTAAAATTTCTCATCTTTTTATTTGAAATTCTTTTAATTACCGTGGAAAACTAATTAAATTTATTATATAATATAACATGATGAGGTGAAATATAGTGAATATTTTTGGTGAGTATGAAGACTATTTGGAGAAAATTACGAAAGAAAAGTTACAAAGTATAATTGAAGATTATAATAGTTTAGGATCTATTTATAATTTAGAAAAAATAAATTATAAGAAATTAAAGAAAGAGGATTTAATAAGAAAAATATCAGAAATCAAAAAAGATTATTTTAAATATTGGATTATGTCTTTAGATTTAGAAGATTTTAATGTTTTTAGGCAATTAATATTGCGAAAGAATACAAATGAATTTTTTAACGAGTCGCGGGAGTTTATAAATTGGTTGTTAGATAAAAATATATTATTTCAGGAACAAGAATTAATGTTAGCAAAAGATTTAAGTATACTATTTAAGGCTTTGTTAAAAAGCAAAGAAGTTATAAAATACGTGAAAAATTGGAATCGAATATATAAGTTAGTAGATGGGATAATTATCGCTTATGGAGTTGTAAGTAGAAAATACTTTGATATTATTATAGGTGGAATTGAAAATTGCGAAATAATTATTCCTAAACTGGAATATTATTATAAAAAAGATTATAGTATAGATAAGAAAAAAATTGTTAGTAATAAACTAACAAATAAAAAACGAATAAACAATTATTTGAAAAATAGTAAGTATAAAATGTTTACGAATAAAGAGTTCGTTGAAATGGGAAATAGTACATATCATCATGGTATAAAAAGTTATAAAAAGTTTATTAAGATGTTAAAAAATAACTATGTATTTAGAAATAGTGATGTTTTATTTGTTGATAAAAATATAGTAATACCCTATTTATATAATTCTTTAAATGAAGAAGAGATTGCCAAGAAAAATTTGCAAGAAACTGTGGAAACATTATTTGAATTTAAGGGTGATAAATTAAAAGAAAAGATGTTAGAAGAAATAATGAAAATTAGATTAGAATTTCCTTTGTGGGAATATCGCGGATTTACAAAAATGGAGGTTGAAAATGCGGAATAAAAAGGGATATACAGGTGTTGAACTAGTTATAGTTATTGCAGTTTTTACAGTTGGTTATTTTTTAGTAGCTAATACACTTTCTTATAATTTTGATGTAGATTATGAAGAAGATTTATATAATTTGAAAATTGCCTCAATTGAAGAACAAGCGGCAATTTATGCTGAAGGACATACTGATATGTTTGCGGAAAGCAATGATGTTTATATGACGGTTGAAGAGTTAGCGATGAATAATGCAATTATTAGTACTAGCGAGGGTGTAGTTGCAGATCCTAGGGCTAGTGAGAATACATTAAATGACTTAAGAGTAAAAATAACTAATGAAGATGAAAAAATAACTGCTGAAGTATTGGTGTAGGTTATGGCAGTAACTAAAACGGACTTTATTAATTATACTAGATGTTCGAGGTATGTTGCATTAGAAGAAGTAAGACATGAGAAGTTAGATGCTGATATTAGCTATGATGATTATAAAAAACAAGAAGAACGAGATATATTGAAAGAACTTTTGTCGGGGATGTTTGAAGATGAGACTTATGAAGTAGATACAACGATAAAGGTAAATAAACAAATGCAAGCAATGATGCCTTATTATAAGCAAGTGGAAATGGAAGCGGGGAGACTTACCAAGGAATATTTTAAAGGTAAGTCTGTTTATGCTGGGTCGACATTTAATCAAGAGAGTTTTGAATTTAATAAAAATGGAATTAGATATGTTTGCTATGTCGATATATATAATGAAGTAAATAATGATATAAATATTATTGAAGTTAAGGCAACTACAAGTAGTAAATATGTAAAGTTACAAAGTAATCATAAAAAGGGTGAGAAGTTTTCGATTTTTCATTTTGATAAGAGTAAGAATTGTTATTATTTAAAAGATGAAATTGATGGTTATCCTTTGGAAGAGGAAATGCCTTTGGAAAACTATGCGAAACAAAGAGAAAAATTGTTTGATCGATATAGTGATGTCGGAGGATATGTACTTGACCTTGCTATTCAACGGTTTATTTTGGAAGGTGAATATAGAGAATCTAATAATGAAGAGGCTTTAAAAAATGTCCATTATTATTTAGCAGTATTAAATCATAATTATGTTTTTGATGGGACTTATGAAAATAAAAAGGCTGTGTATCATCCGGATGAAGATGAAAATGAAATTGTCGTATTTTTTGACTTAACTAAAGTGACAGAAGAATATCAGAAGATTATTGCGGCGATGGAAGAAAAATTGGAACGTGATATATTTTCTTTAGATGCTAGTAAGTGTCCAATGGGAAAATGGTGTGAACGGAAGAAAGTCAAGGAATGTCCTTATTTAAGTGCAGTGTGTGGAAAAATGATTCCTGCAAAGAATTCTAGTTTAAATTATTTGAATAATGGTGCTGGTTTTAAAACTTTAGATGGAGAAAAGTTAAAGGGGCTTGAACTAATTAATGAAGGTTATATTAATATGTTAGATATTCCTGAGGAATGGATTGTGCATAAGAAACATCAAATTCAAAGAGATTGTTTAAGATTTGATAGGATTTATATTGATAAAGAGAAGATTAAGGCGGGATTAAATTGTTTAGAATATCCGATATATCATTTGGATTTTGAAACGATGCCTTGTCCAATGCCGCGGTTTAGAGGAGAAAAACCTTATATTCAATCACCATTTGAATTTAGTTTGCATATTGAACGGGAACCGGGAGTATGTGATAAAATAAAGGATAACTATATATTCTTGGCAAAGACTTTCGATAATGATGAAAGAGAAGAATTGGTTAAGGCATTATGTAAATATATTGATCCATCAAAGGGAACTTTATTTGCCCAGAATGTCGCTTTTGAAAAAGGACGTATCAAAGAACTAGCAGGAATTTTTCCGGAATATAAAGGTCAGCTTCTGGCTATGTATGAAAAAGGATTCGATTTGATGTGGCTGGTCAATACTAAATCAGACTTATATGAAGAGTTGGGTTTTGATAAGGAAAGAGCAAGTCTGCCAAATTATTATAATAAGGATTTGAGCGGTTCTTTTTCAATTAAAAAAACACTGCCAGTCTTTAGTGATTTATCTTATAAAGATTTGACAGTTAAGAATGGAACTGAAGCGATTGTTGCTTATGCTACTTACAACAGCATGACAAAAGAAGAATATGATTTATATTACGAAGCATTAAGAATATATTGTCAACAAGATACTTGGGCGATGGTAGTAATACTGGAAGCTTTAAGAAAATTATGTCAATAATGTGTCAAATTTTTAGTTTTTTCTTGCATTAAATGAAAAAAAGTATATATTATAATAGTATGTAGAAGGAAGTGGGTTTTATGTTATATCCATCAATTGATAAGCTACTTAATATTGTTGATTCAAAGTATAAGTTAGTTCATGTTGCTTCAATTAGAAGTAAGCAAATGCTTGAAAATAATCACTTTCAAATGAAAGAAAATGATTATAAGAATAAAAAACCTTTAGGTAGGGCTCTTGAAGAAGTTGAAGCAGGATTAATAAAAATTGTTGAAGAAAAGTAAAAAAATGCTTGATTATCTTATCGCTGTGTGATAAAATAATCTTGTTCTTGGGGAATTAGCTCAGCTGGCTAGAGCACCACGCTTGCACCGTGGGGGTCAAGAGTTCGAATCTCTTATTCTCCACCAAGTTAACATTTAAGCTCGTAAAATACGGGTTTTTTTCTTGCTTAAATTTTTTTGCCTCGTAATTATCTCGTAATTTTAGTTCGTCTATTTATCAACAATAAAATTGATTAATAGATAATTCTCTATAAAAATATAATAAATTTTTAAGTAAAAGTTTATATAATTAACGATTAACACAAAAAATATATTGACAAGTGTAAAATGTACGCATTATAATGATGATAGAGAGGAGAATGATAATGGAAGTTAATAATCCACTTTATAAAGGGCAAGGCCTACATGTAATTACAGCCATTTTTACTGTGGATAAGGGAGATGTAAAAGTTTTACTTATTAAAAGAAAGAATAAGCCTTATGAAAATATGTGGGCATTAGTTGGAGGAGCACTTTATAATAATGAAACATTGCTCGATGGTGCTAAAAGAGAAATAAAAGAAAAAATTGGTATTGAAGGTATCGACTTATATTATGCAGGATTATTTGATAAAGTTGATAGATCACCAGTAATGCGAATGGTAGCAGTTACTTATATCGGAGTAATTGATAGATACCGGGGCGATATTTTGAAAGAGACTTTGAAGACTTGTAATGCTGATTGGTTTAAGATATCGGAAGTCCCAAAGTTAGCATATGATCACAACGAAATACTACTAGCTTGTCTAGAAGAATTAAAAAGGAAAATATTAGAAACTGATGTTTTAAAAACCTTATTTGTAAATGGTTTTACGATTCCAGAACTGCAAAAGGTCTATGAAACAATATTGAATCTTAAGTTTGATCGTCGGAATTTTCGAAAGAAAGTACTTAGTCTTGATTTAATTGAAGATACAGGGATTATGGAGAATTTTGAAGGTAATAAACCTGCTAAAGTATATCGGTTTAAGAAAAACAAAAAAAATAAAAATGTTTAATACATTTTTAAAAACAAATTATATGCGTAAAATATACGCAAGTTAAAGAAAGGATAATTATGATAATAATAAATGATATATGGGGGCAAATTAAAATTGATGGTGGATATGAAAAAATAATTAATACCAAAGAATTTAATGAGATGAAACAAAAAAGACAATTAGGGCTCAATACTAGTCCGAATGCTACACATACGCGATATCAGCATAGTCTAGGAGTGTATTATCTTGCTTGTAAATTGATAGATATTTGTAAGACAAAATTTAAAAATACTTTAACAATAACAAAAGAGGATGAAGAAGCAATTAAGTGTATGGCCTTGGTACATGATATCGGACATGGGTGCTTTTCACACGTTTCGGAAAAATTTTTAGAAGGTACACATGAAAATAGAACTATCAAATTGCTTCTAGATGAAAAGACGGAAATACATCAGGTAATTTTAAAAGAATTTGGGGAAGAAGTTTTACAAAAAGTAATTGATTTAATTAAAATGAAAGAAAATATTAAGGATAAAACATATTCAGGAAATGCTAATGATTTGACTTTGGTTTTAGCAAAACTATTATCTGGTGGTATTGATATCGATAGAATTGATTATATATTTAGAGATTCCTTTTATGTTACAGGAGAGAGGAATGATTTTTCAACAATTTTGGATTGCATTGATTTGGAATGTATTGACGATAATTTGGAAATTGTTTACGATGAAAATGCAGAGTATTTAATTGCCAACTTTTTCAATAAAAGATTTGAATTGTATGATTCCGTTTATTTGGAAAAACCTGCTAGAGTGTTGGAGGCAGTATTTGGTAAATTTATTGATGATTTAGGCTTTAGTTTTTCTTGGGATACAACTGAAGTAGAAATTCAAAATTTATTTAGAGAACATTTGGGAGATAAAAATCCAGTTATAAGAAGATATGCTAATTTACTTTGTAATCGGTCTTTAGATGAAAACTTTGCTATTATAGAAATTAATGATAAAAGCAAGTATGATTTTTATCGTAGTGAACTATTTAGAAAAGTACCAGAATTGCTTAATTATCCGGAATGTTTTTTAGAATCTAATTGTAAAAGTAGTATTTATAGTGGAAATAAAATATTTATTAGAAAGAATGGTTTAATAAAAGATATTTCTGAATGTTCTAAGATACTTAATTCGGAACTTAAGAAAGAAAAGTATATATTAGGAATAGATTTATATTTACTGGAAGTAATGCTTAAGAAAGATGGATATAAAGTAGAAGAAGTAAATGAAGTAATTGGAAGAGTAAGAAGAGCAACGGAAAATGAAATTGAACAAGAAAAGAAATATGTATTTACTGAAGGTAGTAGTGTAAGCCCAGTCGAAGGATTTAAAATGATTCGTGAAAAATTGGGATTAGATAAAGCAAAATATATAGAAAATATGGACACTTATTTTGACTGTGAAGATACATTAGAAAAATATAGAATCAACGTTAGAAGAAGAATTAGTGGAGGTAAAGAAGAATGGACTGTAAAAAGGCCTCTTGATGATAAAACATCGATATCTAAGAGAGTAGAAAAGAATTTTGCATCACTTGAAGAAGTGTTAGAGTTTTTAAATAAAGAGTGGAATATTCCAATTGACTATTTGGATGAGAAACTTACATTAAAAACATTGCGGGCAAAATATAATTTAAATTATGACAATGGTTTATTTGAAATTGTCTTTGATAAGACAATACCAATTATTGATGGGGTAAAATATTCACCGGAATTTATGATTGAATGTGAACTTAAAAAAGGAAATTCAAGCGGTTTATTTTTGATTAACTCGTTAATTAGAAAATTCAATTTTATTAAAGAATGCAAATTTTCTAAAAAAGAAATTGCTCAAATGAAAAGAAATCCTGAGACTAAGGTAGAAGTGCCAAAAGAGAGTAGCGAAGATTATCAAAATAGAATAAAAAAGATATTTATTGCTAATCCAATATTGTTAGAACAGTTAGAAAAATTAAATATAAAGAAAGAAGATATTAAACGATTACAAGATAAATATGGAAAACTTCCAGTGCCAATTGTTATTACGATTAGTGGGACTCCACGAGCTGGTAAGACAACTTGTGTTGATAATTTATTTGAATTTTTTAAAAAATGTAATTTAAATACCTCGTGTTTGGAAGAACCAGCAGGACTAGTTTATGCAACATTAAAATCAAAAGATGAAAAAAAAGAACTTTTAAAAGATAGAGTTGGTTTTGTCGATAGGCAATATGAGATTGGTAGACAGGCTGTAGCAGAGGCAATTGCTAGTAATGATGTTGTCATATGTGATAGAGGAATGTTTGATCCATTTGTTTGGTATGAAATGTATTATGAAATGGGATTAATGGATGAAGTTAGATATAATGAATTTATGAAAAAATTAGGTAATAATCGTGATTTTTTAACTTATATGTATAATCTTTATTGTGATTGTGATATTTCCTTAGAAAGAGATTATATAAATTCATTATCTATTGAGCCAAGGTCAACTATGACACCAGAAAATATTGGCAAGTATAATCGAGCAATGCTTAGATTAGTGCCGGATTTTGAAAAAAATTTAACAGTTAGCAAATTGATTAATACTACTAATAGTGATAGAATGGATGCATCAATTAGTGTCGCTAATGAAGTGGTTGATAATGTAATGCGGCTTTATAGAGGTAAGTAATATGTATTTTCTTAATAAAATAAAGAAACTAAGCCAAGATAAAACAGTTAGAATTTATGTGGATATGGATGGAGTTATAGCTGATTATGACTTTGGAAGTAAGCTTCTATTTTTGAACAAACGACCAATTATGACTAATATAAAAACACTGAGAGAAATAGCAAAGCTACCCAATGTTTCTCTTTATATTTTATCAATATGTCGTAAAGATGAAGATATTGCAGATAAAAATAGTTGGTTAGATAAGTATGCCCCATTTTTTGATTTATCTAAACGAATTATAATTTCTAAGAATAATAAAAATAAATCATCTAAAGAACTTAAATTAGAATATTTGAATAGTTTAAATACTAAGGATTTAATAATTGTTATTGATGATGATAATGCAATTTTAAAATATTTAAAAGATAATTTAAAAGATATTATGTATTTTCAAGATTCTTCAATTATAGATTAATTAAAAAAATTTTGTTATAATCTTTATGTTGGTGATTATATGAATCAAGAAAAGATTGGAAAATTTATCTATGATTTACGTAAAAAATATAATTTGACTCAAGCAGAATTGGCTAGTCGTCTACACGTTACTGCCCAAGCCGTATCGAAATGGGAAAATGGACGAGGAGTTCCTGATATAGAACTGTTAAAAAGACTCAGTGAAGAATTTGATGTTAGTATAAGTGAATTAATTGAAGGCGAAAAAGATGTCAAAAAAAATAATAAATTAGGATTAATAATTGGAATAATTTTAATTGTTTTAGTAATAGTTATTTTGATAGTAGTATTTATTGTCAGAGGTAATGATGGAACTTTTAATTTTTCTTCGTTGATTTGTGATAATGATTCATTTAGTATAAGTGGTGTAATTGCTTATAATGATTCTAAAAAGTCTGTTTATATTTCAAATATCGATTATTGTAATGAGACAGTAGAAGAACCTAAAGCAGTAGCAGTAGAATGTACTTTATATGAAATTGTCGGAGATAAGGAAATAGAAATTGCTAAATATGGTTCTTTGGATGATGTTTGTAAAAATAGTTATATATCTGAGTATTTAGCCAACATCGAATTTAATATTGATGATTATACTTGTGGATGTACTACAAATACTTGTAATAATTTACATATAAGAATTAGAGCTTTAAATGATGCTTCAGAAGTTATTACTTATGAAATTCCTTTGTCCGTTGACAATATGTGTGGTAACTAAACGCAAAGTTTAGTTGCTTTTTATTTTAATTGTTCTTTTTTTATGATAATATTTTTATGTTGAGGTGAAGTAATTTGAAAAATAATAAAGTTGTAATTATTATAATGGGGGTTATAATTGTTCTTTTAATTGCAGTGGTTGTATTTTTACTAGTTAGAGATAATAATGAGGTTAATAGCGATAATAATCAGGTTGTTACTGATGCTGCTAAGTTTGCTGAAGAATATCCTGCAGTTGATGAAGATAATGTATTTGTTTATACGGATGTAGATAAAATTATCGATACTTTAGAAAATGGTACAGGTGTAGTTTATTTAGGATTTCCTGAATGTCAGTGGTGTGATCAATATGTTGTATATTTAAATGAAGTGGCTAAAGAAAATGGTATTTCAGAAATACATTATTATAATATTCGGGAAGATAGAAGTAATAATACAGATAATTATTTAAAAATTGTATCATTGCTAGAAGAGTATTTAGAAGATGATGAAGAAGGAAATCCAAGAGTTTATGTTCCAGCAGTAATTTTTATGAATAATGGTGAAATAGTTGGATTTGATGATGAAACCAGTCTAGATACAGAAGGAGCTTCTACTCCGAGTGAATATTGGACAGATGAAAAAGTGAATGCATTGAAAGATAGATTAAATTCTTATATTGATAAGTCAAATGTATGTGTTGATTGCAATAGTTAGTTATGCCAGAATATCTCTCAAGTTGAGGGGTATTTTTTTATGAAAAAAATTAGAAGTTTAGATGAGACACTAAATAATATTCAAATTAATCGTTTTTTAGATAAAGCAGAAAAAGAATTAAATAAAATTACTAAGCGATTAAGAAAACAAATTTTGATAACGATAATTCCTATGCTAGTGATAATTATAAATGCTTTTACTTTGCAAAATTTTTATATTATGTTATTGGGACTTACAGCTATTTATGGTATTGGTATTGTGGCTGGTGTTAAAGATTTAATTAAAAGTGTTAGAGGTAAAAATAGTAAGGAAGAAATTTATTTAGATAATTTAAAATTTACTAAAATAAATCCTGAAGAATATTATAATTTAGAATATAAAAGAGCAATAGCAAATTGTACCCCAACGGTGGAAGATAATTTGGAAGTTATCGATAATTCTTTTTTGAATAAAGAAGCAGCTATAACAATTGATAATTTTATTGCTAATATTGATATTTTAAAAAGTTACGGTTTAAGTGATGATGACATAGAATATGTTAAAGATGAATTATCTTTAGATTTAAAGGTAGTTGATTTTAATACTTTAGTTAGAAAAAACAAAAAGGGATATATGTAGACATTAAATAGAGATTTTGATAAAATATTGTAGGAGATGAAAGAGTTATGAGTAAGAATAAGAAGAATGTTAAATTGGAAGAAAACAGGCAAGAGAAAAAACATATTATTAATAAAAAGTATGTTTTTATTATAGTTGGGATAGTTTTAATATTAATAGTTGTTGCAGTAGTATTTTTCTTAAATAAGGAAGATAAAGTAAGCGATTTACCAAAAGAAAATGAAATAGTCGAAGAAGATAATACACCAGTATTTGAAGAAAAAACAATTGATGAACAAAAGAATATTTTATTAGATATTTTGAATCAAGAAATAGCAAAATATGAAGAAATGTGTATAGATTCAGATAATAGTGAATGTATTACTGAAGAAAAGAAAATAGAGATTTTAAATACATTTAATTCTTTTAAAGAAAGATTAGATGGAGAAGTAGTCAATGAGGAAGATATCGATAAAATAAAACAAGAATTAAATGATTATTTAGTTACATTAGATCCAGAAACTAAATTGGGTGATTTAATAACAGATGAAACAAAAAAAGAAGAAAATAACACTGCCAGTGAAAATGAAGAAAGCAATGAAAATAGTTCAAGTGTAGCAAGTGGTATTGAAGGTATTTTAAATAGTGCTAAGTTAAATCCCATAAAGACGGGATATACATCACTAGATAATCAAGTTAGTTCAGTAATAAATTCAGTTACGAATTCTTCAATGTCAACTTATGAAAAAGTTAAAGCCTTGTATGATTGGGTAATTAATAATATGAGTTATCAAATCGGCTTTGTTATTGGAGAAGAAATTGATTCATTAATGAATACTTATGGTTTTTATGAAAGAGATGCTATTCAAGTGTTTTTAGCAGAAAATGGATTTGGTACTAAAAGGGGTTCATGTGATAATTACTCAGCAATGTTTATGATACTTACGAGAAGAATTGGACTAGATAGTTATGTAGTTAGTGCTAGAAATAATGACGGATCTGGACATACGACAGTTAATATTAAAATAAATGGTAAGTGGTATAATTTTGATCCACAAAGAGAAGATAATTCTAAGAAAAATGGGAAGATAATGTATTATGCTTTTGGAGAAGATGATAGTGATTCTAAGCCATATACTTATCTAAATAGAAATAGTGATGTTGCAGCATTTCATAAGTTTAATAAACAACCGGAAAGTAATTATTTGAATGCTAGTATTACTGTTGCTGGTAAGACTTATAAAGCCAAGACATTGGTCCAAAAATATAATTTGACTGTTCCTGAAATAATTGAAATTGATTATGTAAATAATCCTAATACGGTAATAAAATTGGAAGTTGATAGAAATGTGACTTATATGTGGACAAGAGGGGGTTATACTAATCTCGATTGGGAACATAGTTCTATTGATGGTAAAGCAACAACTAGTAGTTATGGAGAAATAACAATCAATCAAACATATTCTGCAAAATATGATTATACTGTTCATGTAGTTGATGCAGAAGGAAGAGAAATTAATTTTATTATACATTTTAATTTTAGAGATGCTTCTAAAGCCTTTTCAATAGATGCTGGAGTCTCAGCGTATGAAGAAATTGATCATTTTGATATTAATGCTAGAGGATTTGATGCTATTGGAGATATTACATATACTGCTAAAGTTATCGATACAAATGATCCGAAGGGAGTTTCAGCCATTACTGTAACTCCAGGTTGGTATAATGGAGATTTTCGTATTGGTAATACGGACTGGACAAAATATTGGTATAAAATAGAAGTAACTGCTACTGATTCAGCTGGAAATGTAGCTACTGATACTTGTGAAAGTTATATTCATGATAAAACTTGGTAAAAGTGTTTAAAGTGCTTGCATTAAATATTTAGTTTGTGTTATAATTGGTGCAATCAGCGATGATGGAATTTACGACTCCGGAGCTGAAACGTAATCTTGCGTTAAAAGAATAAAGCGAAATATAAGGATGGTACCGTGCTTTTAGGCACTCCTTGGGGACCATTCTTTTTTTATTTTTGGGGAGGAAAGAAAATGACTACATTTGAAGATTTAAAATGGCGAGGACTTATCAATGATGTAACTAGTCCAGATGTGGAAGAAGTAATTAATAAGGGGGGACTTAAGTTTTACATTGGAGTTGACCCAACGGGAGATAGCCTACATATAGGACATTACTGTACAGTTATTGCAACAGCTAAAAGACTTATGGATGCTGGACACACACCAATTCTTATAGCAGGAGGAGGAACTGGCTTAATCGGGGACCCTAAACCAAACGTTGAAAGACCAATGATTAGCAAGGAAGCAGTTAAACATAATATTGAATGTATTCAAAAGCAATTAAATAAAATTTTGGGAGGAAATATCCAAATAGTTAATAATGCTGATTGGTTATTAGAAATGAATGCAATCGATTTTTTAAGAGATTATGGTAAACACTTTAATATCAATTACATGCTTGCTAAAGATACTGTTAAAAGAAGATTAGATATTGGTATAACTTACACAGAATTTTCTTATATGATTTTACAATCAATTGATTTTTTGAAAATGTATGAAAATTATGGTGTGACTATGCAAGTAGGTGGTCAAGATCAGTGGGGAAATATTACATCAGGTTTGGAACTTATTAGAAAGATTCATGGACCAGAAGTTAAATGCTATGGATTTACTGTTCCTTTGATTACAAGAGCTGATGGAACTAAATTTGGTAAGAGTGAATCTGGGGAAGCTTTATGGCTTGATATCAATAAAACATCTAGTTATGCTTTTTATCAATATTTAATTAATACAGAAGATGTTAAAGTTATTGATTATTTAAAAAAACTTACTTTCTTAAGTAAGGAAGAAATAGATGAACTGGAAGTTAGTGTAAAAGAACATCCAGAAGAAAGAAAGGCTCAAAAAGCACTTGCTAAAGCAATAATTACTTTCTTACATGGCGAAGATGAATACAATAAAGCATTAAATATTAGTGAATGTTTATTCTCAGACAAGATTTGGAGTTTAAAGGCTGATGAAATTATTTCATCAATCAATGATGTACCAAGATTTGATGTAAGTGATAATACTAATTTAATAGATCTTCTTGTCGATAAAAAAGTAGTTAGTAGCAAAAGAGAAGCAAGAGAAATGATTAGTGGGGGAGCAATAAGTATTAACAATGCTAAATGTACTGATTTAGAAAAGACAATAACTAAGAGTGATGCTATTGAAGAAAAAGTATTACTTATAAAGAAGGGGAAGAAAAACTATTATTTAGGTTTAATAGGCGATTAAACTAAACAAAAAAAACTTCTTTCATACATTATGAGTGAAAGGAGTTTTCTTTATGTATCCAAGATTTAATCGTAATATGGGGCCAAGACCAATTAATCAAGATAGATTTGTTTTTCCTTTTTTAACAGGAGCGTTAGTGGGAGGAGCAGCAGTAGGGCTTACAAGACCTAGACCAATTTATAATGTAGCACCATATCCATATCCACCATATCCACCAATGCCACCACGTCCATATCCAGGACCATACTACAGCAGTAGTTATAGTTATTATCAACCATATTAATAGTTTTTCTTAAGTAGACTTAATATTATACCTAAAAATAAAAAGTAGATAATAATAGTTGTGCCACCATAGGATAGGAATGGAAGGGGTATACCAATAATAGGGAGTAATCCCAAATTCATGCCAATATTAATTATTTGTTGGAAGAAAAAAATACTAATAAAACTAATTAAAACTAGTTTTATTTTTTTATTCTTTTGTTTTAAATATTGATTAATTAAAAATAAATCAATTAGTAAGTAGCATAAGAGAATTAAAAAGCCAGTGATAATACCAAAGTTACCGATGGTAAAGGCAAAGATAAAATCGGTTGGGGCTTCCGGTATATATAAAGATATTTTATTTAGGCCTGTACCAAAAAGGGATGCAGATCCAATTACGATGAGAGCATTTTCTAATTGATAACTTGATTCAGTTTGGAAGGTTATAAGACGTTCAATTCGGTAGAAAAAACTGGTGCCAATTAGATTAATTAAAAGATCTCGATTATAAATATAAAGTACTATAAAAGTACCACCAAGTAAGAGGATTATTCCAGTAAGTATCAAAAACCAATATTTTTTTATGGGAGCAAAGAAAAGAATAGTTATAGCACTTAAAAGATAAAAGATAATGGCTCCAGTGTCAGGTTCTAAAAACACCAAAATTGAAGGAATGATGGTAAGAATAGCCACTTTTAAAATAAGCTTAAAATCAGGTTTGCTACGAGATGCTATATTACTTAAATATAAAATTAAAGTAAGTTTAGTGAGTTCACTAGGCTGGAAAGAAAGGATGCCAAAGTTAAACCAGGCTCTTGCTCCATTAGTCTCTTTTCCAAAGAATAAAACAAGAACTAATAAAATAATCGACAACCAATAATAATACTTAGAATATTTTAAAATAGTATGGATATTTACTTTGCTAATTATAAATAAAATTAGGAAACCAGCGATGTACCAAATTACTTGCTTTATTAAGTTTTTTTCATATAAATCACTTAGTAGTTTGGCGTTTTGCATATCCATAAAACTGATAATCATAATTATTAAAAGAGGTATAAATAATAGTA
>CALVVI010000032.1 GCA_944363815.1 uncultured Bacilli bacterium
TGAATGGGGAGTTCCTAAGTATGATGATCATGAATTATATGAGTTATTAATACTAGAAATGTTTCAAGCGGGCCTTTCTTGGGAAACAATATTAAATAAGCGAGAAAATTTTAGAAAAGCTTTTGATAGTTTTAACTGGAATAGTATAGTAAATTATGATGAAGATAAAATAAATGAATTAATGCAAGATAAAGGAATAATTAGAAATAGAAAGAAGATTGAAGCAACGATAAATAATACAAAAGTATTTTTAAATATTCAAAAAGAGTATGGTTCATTTGCCAATTTTATATGGAGCTTTACTGATAACAAAGTAATAATAACTGATAGTAAAGTTGTTAGTAATGAATTATCTGATACTATATCAAAAGAATTAAGGAAACGCGGTATGAAATTTGTAGGTACAGTTATAATATATTCATATTTACAAGCAATTGGAGTAATCAATAGTCATGAAGATAATTGTTTTTTAAAAGGGAGCGGTAACAATGCATAGAATTGATGGTTTTATTGATATAAATGAATTTTTAAATATAGATCAGCTAAGTGACTTTAAAGCATCGGAATTATTAAATTATTTAAAAAGAGCAAATCCAACTGTAAATATTGAAAAAAACAATGGTGTTAGTCAATTTGTATTTAGTTTTATTTTTAATGGAGAAAAATATTATTTTAAGTACGATAGTTTTGCAAGTCCATATAATGAATTGTTAGCATATTTTGTTGCTAATGATTTGAATATATCGAGTGTGCCTTATGATCTTGCTAAAGTTGGAAATTTTAGGGGGGTAATTTCAAAAGATTTTAAAGTGGTGGATGCTAAGTATATACAAGGTGCAGAATTATTAAAGCAATTTTATGATGATCCTAAATACTGGCAATATAACAATTTAGAAGATATTTGGGATTGTTTAGAAGAATATTATCGAAATATTACCAATCATCGGGAAATAATAAAAGAATTAATGTATCAATTAGTTAAAATGTTTGTTTTTGATATCTTAACTGGACAAGTTGATCGCCATGGTCATAATTGGGGAATTGTTGAATATACTAATGGTAAAATAGAACTACAGCCTATTATTGATAATTCGCGAATATTTATGGATAGACCAGATTTGTTGGTGATTCAGATGAATGCTAATAAAAATAATATTTTTATGGCAGATTCACTAGAATATTATTTAGATGTTAGTAGTAAAGAATTTAGAGATTTATTTAAAGATTCTTTATGGGTGATTAGTGAGGAAAATTTAGTTTCAATATTTTCTAGAATTGAAAGGCAAACTAATGCTAAAATACCGGATGAAATAAAAGAAAATTATCGACTTAAATTTAGAGATTACTACAATTTTTTTGAAAGGGAGTTAGGATACAAACAAAATATATTATAGTTATAGAACCTTGTTTTAAATAAAAAAATCTCTTATAATTATAGTGAGGTAAAAACATGAATGAAGAAATAATTAGTAAAGTTAGTAAAAAAATAAATTTAAAAGAGTATCAAATCAAAAATGTTATTGGTTTGTTAAGTGAAGGGGCAACAATTCCTTTTATTGCTAGATATCGTAAAGAAGCAACAGGTAATTTAAATGAAGAAGAATTGAGACTCATTGAAACAGAATATAATTATGCTGTTAATTTACAGATGAGAAAAGATGATGTTAAAAGATTAATCGATGAAAAAGGAATGCTTACACCGGAACTTGTTAAAGCAATAGATGAAGCAATTAAATTAAGTGAAGTTGAAGATATCTATACGCCATTTAAAGAAAAGAGAAAGACAAAGGGTACGGAAGCAATTAAGATGGGACTTGAACCTTTAGCAAAGATTATCATGACACTTCCTAATAAGACTAGAGATGAGATAGCTAAAGAATTCTTAAATGATCAAGTTAAGACTATAGATGAAGCTATGATGCATGCTGGATATATTATTGCTGATTGGATAAGTGATAAACCAAAGTATCGAAAATATATTAGAAATTACTATTGGTATAATGGGGTAGTTAAAGGAAAAATAAAGAAAAATGCAGAAGATCCTAACAAGGTCTATGAAATATATTATGATTTTGAACAAAAGATTACGAATATGAAGCCACATCAAACATTAGCTATTGCCAGAGCCGATAAAGAAAAGGTCGTAACTTATAGTTTAAGTGTAGATAGTAAAAAAGTATTAGAATACTTACACAATGAAGTAATTGGTAATAAGAAAAGTCCGTTAGTACCTGATATGGAAACATATATTGAAGATGCTTGGAAGAGACTTTTAGAACCTAGTTTAGAGAGAGATATCAAAGCAGAATTATATGATAAAGCTAGTGAATTTGGTATTAATGAATTTGGTAATAATTTGGAAAATTTACTTTTAACACCACCAATTAAAGGGTGTGTGGTAATGGGCTTTGACCCAGCATTTAGAACTGGTTGTAAGTTAGCGGTGTTATCACCAACTGGGGAAGTTTTAGAAATTGGTGTAATATATCCACATGAACCTAAAAAAGAAGTCGATATGGCAGAAAAAATTATGCTTGCCTTAATTGGGAAGCACGGAGTTAAGATTATTGCTATTGGTAATGGAACAGCATCAAGAGAAAGTGAAGCATTTGTTGCTAACCTAATTAAAAAATATAATTTAGATGTTAAATATGTAATAGTCAGTGAAGCTGGAGCTAGTGTATACTCAGCATCACCACTTGCTAAAAAAGAATTCCCAGATTATTCAGTAGAGCAAAGAAGTGCCGTAAGTATTGGAAGAAGACTGCAAGATGCGTTATCGGAACTAGTTAAAATTGACCCTAAAGCAATAGGAGTAGGACTTTATCAACACGATTTGAAACAAAAAGAATTAGATGAAGAATTAGAGTTCGTTGTAAGTAAAGTTGTTAATAAAATTGGGGTTAATTTAAATAATGCTAGCGAAAGTATTTTAAATTATGTTTCTGGTCTTAGTAAAAGTATTATCAAAAAAATATTAGATTATCGAAAGAAAAAAGGCGTTATCAAATCTCGAGAAGAATTAAGAAATGTGGAAGGAAATGATAAAGCTTTCGAACAATCAGCGGGTTTCTTGCGTATCTTTGATGGAGATAATCCGTTAGATAAAACTAATATTCATCCAGAAGATTATGAACTTGTTAACAAAATTTTACAAGATAACCATATCGATGTAGCTAAAGTTGGAACTGATTATATGAAAGAAAAAATCGATGCCTTAAATAAAAATGAAGTAATGAATAAATACGATATTTCGGAAGAAAAATGGGATTTAATTAAGAATAATTTAGTAAATGGAGTAATCGATCCACGGGATGAAATAAAACAAATGACTTTACGTAGTGACATACTTACTATCGATGATTTAGAACTTGGTATGAGCTTAGAAGGAACAGTTCGCAATGTTACAGCATTCGGAGCATTTGTTGACATTGGTTTACATGATGATGCTTTAGTACATATATCAAAAATGAGTAAAGAATTTGTCAAACATCCGAGTGAAATATTAAAAGTTGGAGATATTATAAATGTTTACATTTGTGGCATTGAAAAAGAAAAGGGACGAGTAAGCTTGTCGTTATTTGGAGATTAATATGAAAGTAATATTTAATATAGTGAAAATTTTAATACTATTTTTGTTTATAGCAGGAGTTTTTATATTATTAATTAATAAAACTTTTATTCATGAAACTTATAAAGACGAATCAATGGATGGTGAAGGAATAAAAGTTAGTAGATTTATGTATTATACAGGTTTAAATAAAAAAGATAACTTAACTGGCACATTTATTACTCCTTTAAACAATAATATTTTAGAAACATATCGGACAAATTATTTAAATAGTTTAAGTACGTGTTATGGTAAATATTATTATGATGAAGATAATGATATTACTATACTTAACTACGATATAATTGATAATGGGTTATATCGTAGTGTAAGCATTAATTATTCGAGTAAAAATTATTGTAGTGATGAATATTTATTGCATGAATCTTGGGCAATTGATTATTTAAATCATGGTGAGTATATAAGTGGAGATTTAACTGATGCTTATGCTAGGGCTTTGATAACTGTTTTAAGTACTACTGAACAAGTAGCAAATATTATTATTGATGATGACTATAAAAGTTCAATTAGTTTAAATGTAGAATATAGTGATGAAAAAGGAAAATATACCCTTACATTTAGTGATTTTAATGAAAATCAGTTATTAGTTGTAAAAACTTATGATGATGGCGATACACAGTTTGTTGTTTATGAAATAAATAGTGTAGTGAGTTATTTGAAAACATTTAGTTAAAGGAGTGGTTAGATGAAATCATTTAGTATTAAAGAGTTAAAATATTTAATTTTATATACAATATTATTGATATTTGCTTTTATTTATATTAAAGATATAATCAATATTTTAAAGTATATTATTAATTTATTGATGCCTTTTATAATTGGAATAGCTATTGCTTTTGTTCTAAATGTTTTAGTTAATGTAATAGAAAAAAAGTGGATAAAGAGTTGGAAAATATCAGCTTTAAGTAAAAGAACAATTAGTTTGTTAATAGCATTAGCAATAATTATTGGTTTTATAGTATTTTTATTGTTTCTAATAATACCTAATTTACAAAATACTATTGCAATATTTGCGGATAATATTCCTATTTATAATGAAAATTTACAAAATTTATTAAATAGTTGGGGAATTGATGCAAATGTGGTAAGTGAAGTTGTTGAGGTATTTAAATCACTTGGTGATAGTGCAAGCTCATATATTAAAGAAAACGGAAATCAAGTTTTGGAAACAACTTTGGGAATTGCAACAAATGTTGTAACCGGTTTTGTAAATGTTACTATTGGTTTTGTTTTTGCTATTTACTTTTTAGCTCAAAAAGAAAAGATAAGTCATCAATTTGAAAATTTAATGCAAGCTTATTTGCCTTGCAAAGTAATTGATAAAGTCCATGAAATTGCTGTTATTTCTAATAAAATTTTTGCTAATTTTGTGGGAGGACAATGCATTGAGGCAATAATTATCGGTTTTCTATGTTTTATTGGAATGCTTTTACTTAGACTTCCATATGCATCAACTATTGCTGTGTTGGTAGGCTTTACTGCTTTAATTCCAATTTTTGGGGCATTTATTGGTACCGCAATTGGAGCGTTTTTAATATTTATGGTTAGTCCTTTGCAAGCTTTAATTTTTATTGTATTTATTTTAGTCTTACAACAATTAGAAGGAAATTTGATTTATCCAAAGGTTGTAGGAAAATCTATTGGATTACCAGGTATTTGGGTATTAGTAGCGGTAACTATTGGTGCAAGTTTAAATGGTATTTTAGGAATGCTTTTAAGTGTTCCGGTTGCTTCAATTATTTATAGTATTATGAAAACAAATATTAAATATCGATTACAAGAAAAGGAACAAAAAAAAGCACAAGCCTAATCTTGTGTTTTTTAGTAAAGCAATATCAAAGATGCAAATTACATCTTTAGTAAAATATGAAAAAAGGATATTGCTTTACAAGTTAATTATAACAAATATTTATTCTAAGTCAATTATTTTTCACGTTTTTTGATAAAAGTCATATTTTGTGCTAAAATAATCTAAATTTTGGCAGGATAAGGCCATTGATATAATTGAAAAAATGAAAAGTAAATAAAATATAATAAAAGAAAGAAGGTGTAGCGGTGAATAGAGAAGATTTTCCAATGTTAAAGCAAGACATTATTTATTTAGATAATGGCGCAACTAGTTTAAAACCTCAGATAGTTATAGATAAAATTACTGAGTATTATGAAAAGTATAGTGCCAATGCACATCGAGGAGATTATGATATTTCTTATAAAGTTGATGTTGAATATGAGAATGCTCGTGATTTGGTTGTTTCATTTATTAATGCTAAATGTAAAGAAGAAGTTGTTTTTACCAGTGGAACTACTGATTCTTTAAATATGATTGCTAGTGGTTTTTTTGCTAATTTGGTTGAACCTGGTGATGAAATATTAATAACTACTAGTGAGCATGCTTCTAATGTTTTGCCTTGGTTTAGATTAGCAAATGATTATAATTGTGTTGTAAATTTTGTTCCTTTGGATGATAATTTACATGTGACAGTTGATAATGTGAAGAAAAGCATTACTTCTCGAACGAAAATTATAGCATTAGCTCAAGTTACAAATGTAATCGGTGATGTTCGTCCTATAAAAGAAATATGTAAGTTAGCTCATGAAAATAATATTTTTGTAGTTCTTGATGGTGCTCAAAGTGTTCCGCACATGGGGGTTGATGTGCAAGATTTAGATGTTGATTTTCTAGCATTTTCTGGTCATAAAATGTTAGGCCCAACTGGCATTGGAGTTTTGTATGGAAAAAAGGAATTGTTAGAAAATTTGGAACCTATTAATTTAGGGGGAGGAATGAATGAATCATTTGATTCACCAAAAGAAATATATTTAAAAGAGTTACCAAATAGATTAGAAGCAGGAACTCCAAATATTGCTGGCGCTATTGGTTTAGGAGCTGCAATTAAATATTTAATGAATATTGGAATTGATAATATTCATGAACGAGAATTGCACTTAAGGGAATATTTAATAGAAAAGTTAGTAAAGTTACCATTTGTAGATTTACTTAATTTGGAGGCAGATAGTGGAATAGTAACTTTTAATATTGATGGTATATTTTCACAAGATGTAGCATATTATTTAAATAAGTATAATATTTGCGTTAGAGCTGGTAATCACTGTGCAAAATTAGTTAAAAATGCTACTGGTGTTACTAATTCTTTAAGAATAAGTTTATATTTTTATAATACTGAATCAGAAATTGATGAATTGGTGGAACTTTTAAGTGATAAAGAAAAGATAATGAAAGAGATGATTTAAATGGATAGAAGAGAAGTAATAATCGATCATTATACTAACCCACGAAATAGGAGAAGAATAAATGATGCTAATTATATTGTAGAAAATACGAGAAATTCTTCTTGTATAGATAATTTAGATATTTATGTAAATATTGTCGATGATAGAATTGTAGATATTTCATTTGATGGGGAAGCTTGTGCAATAAGTATATCTTCTGCTTCAATTATGACTAGTAACTTGAAAGGCAAAGATGTAGTCGAAGCAATAAAATATATTGATAATATGGAAAATATGTTAAATGATAAAAATTATGATGCTTCTATATTAAAAGAAGCGATAGTTTATGAAGATACAAAAAACACAAGCCGTAAAACTTGTGCATGGCTTCCTTATGAAGCTGTGAAAAAGATATTAGAAGATTATGACTAAAAAAACTAATTAAAGCAAAGAAAAAATAGTTGGCAAATTTTTAGAAGGTGTGATATATTATATATAACAGCGAAGATAAAGGATAAGTAATTATATGGAAGTTTATAGAGATTTAGTGGCTGGTGGAAACTAAAAATGAAAGTATAATGAATCTACCTTTGGAGTTGAATTTAATAAATTCCGGAGAATACCGTTATCTAAAATGAGTAAATATAAGGGTGGTACCGTGCTATTTGCACTCCTTTGGTATCATCCTTTTTATTTTTAAGGAGCGATTATATGATAGACATGCATTATGATTTATTATCAGTGTTATATTATTGTTATTTGCGTAATGATTTTAGGTATGTTAAAGAGTTACAAGGATATTTTAATGATAGGAATGTTCATGGCATAGTTGCTAACCTTTATTTTATGAGTGAGGAAGAAATGCAACGAGAAATGAAAGGGCGAAAAATAGATGTTGTGGAAATGTTTAAAATATCAACAGAATTATTTAGAAAATATTTCCCTGATTTAGATGTAGTTTTTAGTGTTGAAGGCTGTGACTTTATAAAAAATATTGATGAATTAAGAAAACTTTATGAATTAGGACTGAGAAGTATATTGTTAGTTTGGAATAATAAAAATAAGTATGGTGGAGGAACATATGCAACTGGAGGTTTAACTGAAGAAGGAAAAAAATTTATTTGGGAAGCAATAAACTTAGGAATTACAATAGATTTATCACATATGAATAGAGAAACTTTTGAAGATACAGTGAGTATTTTAAAAGAGGCTAAAAATAAAAGTTTAAATCCTAAAGTAATAGTGAGTCATTCGGATGTATATGAATTATTTAATCATCCAAGAAATATAACTGATGAACAAATAAAAATGTTAAAAGCATTTAAACCAGTCATGGGATTAGTTAGTTATTCGATGTTTTTAACAGATAAAGATGAAGAAATAGAAGTATTAAAAGATAAATATTTAAATCATATAAAGCATGTAATTGATATTTTAGGAATAAATTGTGTTGGTATTTCTAGCGATGATATGGAATACGATAGTATTTTACTAGGTAATCCAGTAGAAAACATAATATTTCCATATAAAGATTTAAAGAAAGAAATATACAATTTGCTAATAAAAGAATTTAGTATAGAAGAAGTAAATAAAATAATGGAATTAAATATTAAAAATAAATTATTTGAAGAGGTGTAGTATGATAGATATTAAATTAATTAGAGAAAATCCAGAATTAGTAAAGGAAAATATTAAAAAGAAATTTCAAGATGAAAAATTAGGTTTAGTGGATGAAATTTATGAATATGATAAAACTTATCGGGAATATAAATTAGAAGGCGATAACTTAAGAGCTAAGCGTAATGATTTGAGTAGTCAAATCGGTGGTTTAATGCGGGAAGGCAAGAAGGATGAAGCTGAAAAGATAAAGATGCAAGTTGGTGAAATTAATAACCAAATTGATGAACTTGAAGAAAAAGAAGCAAGACTAGAAGAAGAAATAAAAAATAGGATGATGGTTATACCTAATATAATTGATGAAAGTGTACCAATTGGGAAGGATGATTCAGAAAATGTTGAAAATGAACGTTTTGGTGAGCCAGTTGTGCCAGATTATGAAATACCATATCATGCGGAAATTATGGAATCATTTAGTGGTTGGGATAAAGATTCTGCTGGAAGGACTAGTGGAAATGGTTTTTACTATCTAATTGGTGATATAGCAAGACTTCATAGTGCAATGTTATCTTATGCAAGAGATTTCATGATTGATAAGGGTTTTACTTACACTATTCCGCCGTTTATGATTCGTAGCGATGTTGTTACAGGGGTTATGTCTTTTGCAGAAATGGATGCCATGATGTATAAAATTGAAGGGGAAGATTTATATTTAATTGGAACTAGTGAACATTCAATGATTGGTAGATTTAAAGATCAAATAATTAAAGAAAATATGCTTCCTATTACTATGACTTCATATTCACCTTGTTTTAGAAAAGAAGTTGGAGCTCATGGTATTGAAGAGCGAGGTATTTATCGGGTTCATCAATTTGAAAAACAAGAAATGATTGTTATATGCGAACCAGAAGAATCAATGGATTGGTATGAAAAAATGTGGAAATATACTGTTGAGTTATTTAGAAGTTTAGATATTCCAGTTAGAACTTTAGAATGTTGCAGTGGAGACTTAGCAGATTTGAAGGTTAAATCTTGTGATGTGGAAGCATGGAGTCCAAGACAACAAAAATATTTTGAAGTTGGATCATGTTCAAATCTTGGAGATGCTCAAGCAAGACGTTTAGGTATTAGAACTAAGGGGGAAAAAGGAACTTACTACTTACATACTTTGAATAATACAGTGCTTGCATCAAGTAGAGCAATGATTGCACTTTTGGAAAATAATTATCAAAGTGATGGAAGTGTATTAATACCAAGAGTGTTGCAACCTTATATGGGAGGAATTGAAAAACTAATTCCTAAAAACAAATAGAGGGTTAAAGCTCTCTTTTATTTTTGAAAAATAAATGTTTAAATTATTATTAAATAAAGATGATACTATGGATGATAAAAGTTTTGTTAGTTTATTAAATGATGATATTTTAAAAAATTAATAATGATGTCGATTTAATTGAAAGTTCTAAAAGAGTAAGACTTATGAACCACAAGTAAAAATGATGGAATTTGCAAATATGCTAAGTGACAAGGTAAATAATTATAATTTTTGGTAGAAAAATAGGATATTTTGATAAGTTATGTCGCATTATGTCGAATTGCTTGCATTTTAAAAAAATATTGGTAGAATGGTTGTTGAAAGCGGGTTTTGGTATTTATTACACTTTTTGTTTTTTATACTTTTTTCTATCCTATGGTCATAATAAAATATGATTAATTACAACCTTTCTACACAACTTTATTTCACACTCATCAAAATTCCGCTTTCACATTTTGTGGTTGTGTGATAAAATAAAGTCTTGAAAGAAGGTGCTGTTTTGAATAAACCGGATTTAAACATTGCCAAGAATAGAGAAGAAGTTAAAATAAATTATGGTAATTTAGATTTAGATATAAAACCTGTTTTTAAAGGAAAAAAATATTTTCTTAGGACTTATGGATGTCAAATGAATGTTCATGATTCAGAAGAAATTAAATATTATTTAGAACAATTAGGTTTTAAATATTGTGATAAATTAGAAGATGCTGATATAGTAGTTTTAAATACTTGTGCAATTAGAGAAAATGCCAAAGATAAAGTGTTTGGTTATCTAGGAAGATGTAAGCATTTAAAGAAAGCAAAAAAGGATTTGATTATTTGTTTATGTGGATGTCTGATGCAACAACCTAGTGAAATTGAAGAAATTGCTAAAAATCATAAGTATGTTGATATTGTTGTAGGTACTCATAATTTAAGAGAACTTCCGGAATTGATTACTAAATGTCTAGGACAACAAGAGATAGAAGTTTATTCAAACAGTGATCAAGTTTGGGAAAATGTAAAGTATAGTAGAGACTCTAAAATATCAGCTTGGATTAATATCCAATTAGGTTGTGATAAGTTTTGTACTTATTGTATTGTTCCTTATACAAGAGGAAGAGAGCGAAGTAGGCATATTGAAGAAATATTAAAAGAAGTACAAGAATTAAAGAAGCAAGGATATATGGAAATAACTTTGCTTGGTCAAAATGTCAATGCCTATGGTAAAGATTTAAATTTAGGTTATGATTTTGCAACGTTATTAGAAGAAACAGCGAAAATTGGGATTCCTCGGGTTAGATTTGTTACTAGCCATCCTTGGAATTTTACTGATAAGATGATCGATGTTATTGCTAAATATCCTAATATAATGCCATATGTTCATTTGCCAATTCAATCAGGTAGTGATGTTATATTAAAAAAGATGAATCGCAGGTATACAGTAGAAGAATATAAAAAGTTGTTTGATACGATTAAAGAAAAAGTTCAAAATGTTAGCATTACAACGGATATAATTGTGGGATTCCCCAATGAGACTGAAGAGGATTTTCAAAAGACTCTAGATATAGTAAATTATTGTAAGTTTGATGGGGCATTTACATTTATTTTTTCGCCAAGAGTTGGAACTGCTGCGGCTTTGATGGAAGATAAAACATCTTTGGAAGAAAAGGAAGAAAGATTACAAAAGTTAAATAAATTGGTAAATGAGTATTCCCTTGAAAGTAATAAAAAATATGTAGATAAAGTAGTTAAGGTTTTAGTAACGGGGTCAAGCGATAAAGGAATTGATAAAGTTTGTGGTTATACGGAAACTATGAAGTTAGTTAATATAATCGGTTCTCATGATTTGATTGGTAAAATAGTTGATGTTAAAATAACTGAAGCTAAAAGCTTTAGTTTAGATGGAGAAGTAGTAAAATGAGGCATATTTTTATTGTAAACAAGCATTCTAATTTGAATAAGACATCTAAAAGAATTGAAGAAATAAAAGATATATGTAGTTCTTTAGCTGTTGACTATGTAATATATTTTGTTGATAATCAAAGCGAGATAGCGGAAATTGCTGGACGTTTTAAATATGAAGAATGTACGATTTATGCTGTTGGAGGAGATGGAACTGTTAATCATCTTTTAAATGCTATTATGGGTGGTAAAGCTTCTTTAGGCCTTATTCCTTTTGGGTCTGGTAATTCTTTATATCAAACTTTAAAAGAAAAGGAAGAATCAGTAATAGATTGTAATGTCATGAAAATTAATGATCGATATTGTCTTAATTATTTTAGTGTTGGTGTTGAAGCTTTAGTTACTAAAAGATTTGAACAATTAAAAAATTTAGGCTTTCCCGCTAGCTATGCTTATAAACTAGCAATAATACATACTATTTATAAATATAATACCACTTCAGTTTTAATAAAGGCTGATGGTAGAAATTATTATAGTTCAGATATGAGCTTTGTTGCTGTTTGTAATGGAAAGTATTGTGGATTAGATAAAAAAATTGCTCCATGTGCTGATATTGCTTCACCTAATGCTATAGTTTATTTGGGAGGAAAGTTATCAATGTTTGCAATTCCTGACTTTTTGGGTAATCTTGCTAAAGGTACTTTAGAACAGAAATATGCTTTGGAAAAAAAGAATGCTAAAAATATTGAAATTATTGCTAAAAATTCATTAATAGCCAATATTGATGGAGAAATTATTGAAGATACACATTTTGATATTGATGCAGCGGCGGGGAAAATAAAAGTTGTTCAACCGACCCAAATTTTAGAATTGATTAGAAAAAAATAAAGCATTTAGTTGTGTAAAACATAAATGCTTCTTTTTATGCCATCTGGGAGTTTTAATGGCTTTAGTAATTTCCAACCAAATTTTTCATAAAGATTTTGATGTCTAGTATGAAGATATAATGTTTTAATATTTAATTTATTCATATAGTTAGGAATAGTTTCTATTAAAAATCTTCCATATCCTTGATGCCGATATTTTTCTTTTATAAAAACATTGGCTAGCCAAGGAGTGTATGAAGAGAAATCATTATCATGCGCTGTTATCTGATAAAAACCAATTAATTCAGCATCTTTTAGTAAAATAATAGTAATAGGATATGTTTTATTTTTAATGCTATTTATGATATCACTCGTAATATCTTTGTTAATCAACGGTTTTAAATTAGTGGCTATTTCATAAATGTAAGAACTATTTATATCTTTTAAAATGTTGGTAGTCATATTATCACCATAATTATTATAATATATATTGCTAATATTATGAAGGCTTTGGTATACTATTATTACTTAAGGAGGAAAATTATGAAATGTCCAGTATGTAAAGATGTAACTTTATTAATGTCAGAAAAAAAGGGAGTAGAAATAGATTATTGTCCGGAATGCCGAGGTATTTGGTTAGATAGAGGGGAACTTGAGAAAATTTTAAATCAAGATGAAAAGGTTATTGAAAAGGAACCTACTAATAAAAAGGAAAATAAAAAGGAAAAGAAAGAATCTTTTCTAATGGAAATATTTGAAATGTTTGGTGAATAATTATTTTTGAAGGTAATATGTAATGTATTATCTTTTTGTTTCTTTAAATAAATTAATTCTAAAGTTTTATTAGTTTCTTTGGGATAGCTCAAGCAAGCTAGGGCATTAGTAGTTAGTATGGCCATACATTTTCTTTATATAAATAAAACTAGATATTGCTATATCTAGTTAGTTACTTATTGGTACTGACAAATAGTATATCCGAAACTTTAGGAATAGTTGATAAGCAACTAATCACTAGATACATTTTACCATAGATATAGTTTATTTCAACATTTTTTAGTCAATTTTTATAAAATAATACGAAAAAAAGGAACAGCGTTCCTTTTTCTCCCTCTCAAAAAGAGAGGCATTTCATTACATATTCATGATATCATATTTTATGATCAATGTAAATATGTAACACTAATATTTTATGATTATTTTTCTTTATTATTCATTAATTTGTCAAAATACTTTTTATCTATACCTGTATATTTAGTATATGCTCTATCAAATAAGAAATGTGTATATTTCATGCATTCATTATTTTTATTATTTTCATTTAATAAAGATTTCATCTCATCTTGCATATCTCTAATTTGCTTGTTTAGTGATATTAAATCTAATTTAATTCTTTTATCATTATCATATTTTTCTTTAATACTGTTTATGTTAAAATCAATATTACTATAATCATCTAATTTAGATAAAATTGTTTCATATAAATCCATTTTATTAGTAGCTGCTTTATCTGGTCTCAAAATAATATTATATTTTTTATATACATAAACTAACTCTGTATACATATTAGTGTTCTTATCCAAATGTGAAATAATTTTGTAGATTATATATATAACCCAAGATAAATCAATATTTGTATTACCTGAAAAACTATTATATCTATCACTACCAAAGAATTCTGCCAAGTAAGACATATAATTTGTTGTTAATACATATTGCTCTTGCTGATTATGTGCTTTTGGTAAGATGTAATGTATATTATTTGATTTTGATGAATAATACTCTTTAACATTAAAATTATATATAGGCTGATTGTGAGCTAAACTATTTCTTAATAAACCAACAATATTTAATATTTCACGCATAACATTTAATTTGTTCCAATATTTTTCTTTGTCTTCATCAGTTGTTATTTCATCTTTATTTATTTTAATATTAGTAAAACAATTAACACAGTCTTCCAAAATATTTTGCATATGAGATTTATCTAAATTAATAATTAATTTAATAGTTTCTCCTAGTGTTAATTCATTAATTATAATCCAATAAGGTACTGAAAGTTCTTGATCGTTTTTTCTTTTAATTGGATTAGAGTGTTTATTTGTTTGTTTATCAAATATCTTCTTTATTGAGTTAATAGAATTAGTAATGTTTTTAGGGGTTGTATCATATTGATTTATATCTGTCAAAAAATTATCTTTAGCCTCTATACTATTTAAATATGTAACCAAAACATTTTTTAAACTTTCTTCTATTATTAAAGTATATTTTAATAATACATTTC
>CALVVI010000033.1 GCA_944363815.1 uncultured Bacilli bacterium
TTATCAAACATTAGATTATTTTAAAAAGTTGTATCCTAATGATGAAATTTATTTTGTTTGTGGTTCGGATAATTTAAAAGAAATTAAAAGTTGGAAAAACTATAAATATATATTAGATAACTATAAATTGTTAGTAGTTAAAAGAAGCAATGATGATATAGAAAAAATGGTAGGTAATTTAAAAAGTAAAAATGTTATAGCTGTTAATATTCTTTGTAATATACCTATTTCTTCTTCTATAATAAGAAAAAATATTCAGTTAAATCAAAATTTTGAAGGGGTGGATTTGAAAATTAAAAAATATATTGAAAAGAAGAACTTATATTGTTAAGGTATTAAATAGTCAAAATATCTGTCTTAAGGCGATTGCTAAATTATGCCTTTTATGTTATAATCATAGTGTTAATAAGAGAGGATACTATGAAAAAATATAAAATAAAGGATGATAACGATCTAAAAGAATGCGAGAAACTTTCTATTTCGACAGATATTTTGATTTTTAGTGTTTCTGATGAAATACAGAGTAATTATCGTAAACTTAATAAAAAGCACTTTAGTGTTTTATTAGCTAAAAGAGATACTTATCCTTTTGAGGGTAAGTGGTGTTTACCTGGTGGATTTGTTAAGCCGGGTGAAGATATTGAAGATGCTGCAAGAAGAATATTAGTTGATAAAACCAATATTCATGATATTTATTTGGAACAACTATATACTTATGGAGAAGTTAATCGTGATCCAAGAATGCGTGTTGTTTCTACATCTTACATGGCTTTAATAGATAAAAATCGATTGAATGACAAAATTTCTAATAATTTATCATGGTTTAATATTGCTGTTACAGAAGATGAGAAAACTATTAATGTTACTTTGGATAATAATAATGAAGAAATTAAATTTAAGATTGCCAAAACATTGAAAGAAAAAACTACAGATAGATATAAGTATAAAATATTAGAAAATGATAAATTAGCATTCGATCATCCATTAATTATTGTAAGTGGTATTTCGAGATTAAAAAATAAGTTGGAATATACAGATATTGTTTTTAATATGATGCCAAAATATTTCACTTTAAGTGAATTACAACAAGTTTATGAAGTGATTTTAGGGAAAAAATTATTAGATCCTGCTTTTAGAAGAATCATAGCTAATAAGGTAGAAAAAACTAATGAAATGCGTACAGGTGGGGGACATAGACCTTCCATTTTATATAAGTATAAAACAACTAATTAAAGAATTAAATGTTTTGAGGTGATTTTATGAAAAGTTGTGTTAAACATTATGACTGATTGATATATTCAGCATAAGCAATATTTAAATCAATAAGCATTTGAACTGAAAAAATTGCATTAGCCTTAATATAATTATCATTTATAATTATATTAGAATAAGATTCTGTTTTAATTTTATTTAACATGAATCTTTTTTTCATTGTAAATATATATACAAACCAATTTAAATATTCTTGTAAATGCCTAGTGGAAACTCTTCTAAATTTTTTTAACCAAGTTTCCAGTTGAGAATGAATGCCATTTATTTCTGATATATTATATATACCATCGCTATGAAAACCAGATGGTATAGCATTTAATATAAGACTATTTTCTATACAAAATTCTTGATATGCACTAGCACTATCCGCATTGATTGATTTTGCATTATTTAACTTTTTTCCTAATGAATCTTTTAACATTTTAGTTGTGCATCTGCCTAAACCAACAATTTTTAATAACAAATTATCAAATTCATCAATGCTTGAAACAACACAAATTTTATGATGACTAATACCTCTATAAGGTGATTTTGTTGAAGTTCTTTTTTTAGAATATCTTGGCATATTTTCAAGTTTTGTTCCTTTTAAATTAATTGAAAAATATTTTTCATCAGATTGTATTTCTCCAGATAAAGTAATATTATCTATAAATTTTTTTAATGCATATAAAATTTTATGCCGTATTCTAAACGATGTTAAGACTGAAATATTATTTTCCTCAGCGATTCTTCTTATACTAAAGCCATTTAATAAATTGTCTATTATATTTTTCCATACCTCAAATGGTAGTTTACTATGACATGTTATAGTATCTGTTGTTTCAGATAATGTATGTTTACAACAGCTACATACATATTTTTGAACACCATTTTTAGTCTTTCCGTTTTTATATAATTTGCTGCCACATTTTTCACATACCTTTTTTTCAGTTTTAAAATTATATATTATTTTTGAATTAGAATTTTTAGTTGAACATAAATCACTTAAATGTTCAATTATGTAATCTTTAAACTCAATTATTGTTACTGGATCTAAATCTTGAATCAATTCTTCTATTTTCATATTTAAAAATATCCTTAACCAACTAGCCTAAATCATATACCATTATCGCCAAACAAAGATAAAGATAGGCTAGTTGATTAAGGATATCTCCTTTCTTTATCTTTTGTTTGGCTATATTAATTATACACTTTTTTTACTTATCAGTCATTATGTTTAACACAACTTAGATAAAAATATATAACTGAACAATTGTAAACAAAACAAATATAATACTTTCTCCTTACATGACTTTTTGTTAGAAATCATAGTACAATGCAGTTATAAAACTTTTTGCTTGGGCAAAAACTTTCATAACTTGCTATACATTGTACCAAATATCTAACTAAAAGTCTTTAATTTTGCTTATTTAAATTAATTAGTCCTTCTAGATATATTTAAAATAATTCCAATACTGCACATACTTACTAATAAACTAGATCCACCGTAAGATAAAAATGGTAGTGTTACTCCGGTTACTGGTATTAAGCCAATTACAACCGCAATATTTAATAGTGATTGAATAATTATTCCAAAACCCAAGCCAAAGGCTAAATATTTTTTAAATAAATCATTTTGCCTTAAAGCAATTTTAATAATACGATAGAAGATAAAAATTAGAAATGAAGAAACTATTAAGATGCCTAGAAAACCAAATTCCTCAGAAATGATTGAAAAGATAAAATCGGTTTGAGGTTCAGGCAAATAAAATTGTTTTTGGCGGCTTTCTAAGAAACCTTGGCCAAGTAATCCGCCGGGGCCAATAGCATATAGGGATTGAATTATTTGATATCCTGAGCCGAGTGGATCAACCCAAGGGTTTAAAAAAGAAACGATTCTTTCCATTCGATATGGAGCAACTATGATAAGACCTACAATTCCAAGTAATCCTACTAGGCCAATTTTGACAAAGAAAGATATTTTAACACCAGAGATAAATATCATGACAACTAATGTTAAAACGATAACCATGGCAGTACCAAAGTCAGGTTCAAGCATTATAAGTATGAAAAAAACGGCAATAACTAAAAGGATGGGTAAGACGCCTTTTTTAATATCTTTAATGATACGATTGTTATTTGCAAGATATTTGGCGACATAGATTATTAAGCCCAATTTAGCGAATTCACTTGGTTGAATTCCTAAACCGCCGATACCAAACCAGCTTCTACTACCATTACGGATTGTACCAATTCCTGGTATTAATACTAATATAAGTAAAATAAAACAGATGAGTAATATTAAGTTGGCTTTCTTATAAAGAATATTGATATTTATTTTAGATATTAAAAAAATAAAAAATAAGCCCATTATGAAAAAGGCTGTTTGAGCTTTAACATATTTGAAAGCATCATTATATTTATATTCAGCCCATATACTACTGGCAGAATAAATCATAACTATTCCAAAAATGGCTATAATTATAACCGCTATTAATAGTAATTTGTCATATTTTTTAGCCATATTTTCCTCCATTAAATTAATATTAAAAAAAGTTAAAAAAAATACTATTTTCTAAGTAAATTATATAGTATAATTTATTTATGAAATTAGAAGGTATTTATAGTTTATATGATAAGGGAATTTTAAAAGATATTAATTTTGAATTTGCTCTCGGCAAATTTTATTATGTTGTTGTAAAAAATATTGAGATTGTTGATGCTATGGTAGATATTTTAGGTTTAATGGCTCCGATTATGGAAGGATTATATTATATTAATGGGGAAGAATTAAGTGGGGCTAGTTATGCCAAAAAAACCAATATTAGAAAAAATAATATGGGATTTATATTTCGGTATTTATTGTTTGATAATGACTTAACAGTTTATGAAAATTTATTGTTACCTTTAGTAAATAACAAAAATATGAATAGTGCTGCTAAAAAAAGATTAGTTGATGATATTTTAATTAAGTACAATTTACAAAGTTTAGCTTTAAAGTACCCTAAATATTTATCGAGGTATGATGCTCAAATGGTGGCATTAGTTAGAGCAGTCATTAATAAGCCAAAGTTTATTGTTGCTAGTGATCCAACAGATTTAATGAATGAAAAAGAAGAAGAGGCATATTATAAAGAACTAGCTAATCTTACTAAAAAAGGTATTGGTGTAATAATTATTAGTACAAGAGTAAAAATGAAAAATTTAGCTGATAAAATTTATTGGTATGAAAACAAATTGATGTAGGTGAGTGTATGTTTATAATTAGTTTTTTGCGCAAAAAACAAACAATTATTTATATTATAATTGTAGCTCTTATTTGGTCTTTGTGGCCAATAAGTGATATTTTAAGTACCATAAAAAAAGATGTTATTAATAAGCAAAATAAAGATGCTTATATTGAATTTCAAATGTCTTTAGGACAATTAGAAAGAATTAAAGGCATTAATAATATTAAAGATGTGGATTTGGGAGTCGTTGTTTCTTTAGAAAAAGGAAAAAATATAAGATTATTTGGTAGTGATGAATTACGTGAAAATGATTTAATAGTTAATCCGCAAATATTTGTTAATTATAATATTGGAGATAAAATAAATTTTTTAGAACTAAATTATGATTTTTATATAGTAGCTAAGGAAGCTTATGAACGAGAAACGAATTATATCAATGAGCAGGTTTTGCTAAATTTAACTAAAGATTTTGATACTCACATTTATAAAGTTACTTTAAATGATTGGAGTATAGTAAATAAGACAATAAAAGATATTAATTTTAATTCAAATTCCAATCAAGGATTAAATATTATCATTTATAATAGTGATGGAGGAATATATAATTATGGAGAATATATTCTAATTTATAGTTTATTAATAATAATTTTATTTGGAGCAGGTTTACTTATTTTAATTTATATTATTAAGGTAACTTTTGATAAGGAACAGGAAAAAAGATATTTATATTATTGCTTGGGTTTTAATAAAGGACAGTTAAATAGGTTAATATTAACTAAAATATTTTTAATATTAGGTATAGGAACAGCACTATTTTGGTTGATTTTTGGGGTAGTATCTTTAATAATATAATGTTATAATAAAGCCTAGAGTGGGGGAAATTTATGAACTATAAGGATAATATTGCAGATGTTTTAGTTAAGGCTAGGAAAAGAATGCAAATGAGTCAAGATACTTTAGCTAAAAAGATGTTTGTTACTCGCCAAGCGGTTAGTAATTGGGAAAATGGCAAAGCCTATCCGGATGTAAGTTTGATTTTTAAATTATGTAAGATATTAAAAATTGATATTAAACAGATTGTTGATTTAGATAAAAATATTAAAATAGAGGACTTAATAACTATTGAAAAAAGGAAGACTAATCGACGTAATTTAATCTTGGGAGGAGTACTTGTCTTAGTATTTTTTGTGGTTATAGGAACTTTAATAATTGTTTTTAATCGAAATGCTTTTTCAGTTTATAATGTTTACTTAGATTCTCAAGAATTTGAACTTGATAACTGTATTATAGTTAAATCAAAGGTAAAAAATTATATGCAATTTGGAACGTTAATTTCGAGGTTAGATAATACTAACGATGATACTGTTTATAACATAAGGATGTATAAAAAGAATCAAAATGAGGAAAGACTAATTTTTGAACAAGATTATGAGCGAAATATTAAAATTATAGAAGACTATGGTTATAAAGAATATTTTGATGATACTGATATGGGAATAGATAATTTATACTTAGAAATCAGTTTTATAGTTGATGATAAAAAAGAAACTTATAATTATAAATTGCGAGTTGAAGAAGTATTTAAAAATGAAAATCTTATATATTTAAAAGGAAAAAAGATTGGGGAAGAAGATGTAGTTAGCAGTGAATTTTTAATTGATGAAGATAAGTTATATACGTTAGGATATACTTTAGATAGTGTTCAAGATAAGTATATTAAACATAATATGTATGGAATAATAGAAATTTATCCTAAAGCTAAGTTAATAATTTTAAAAAGAAATTTAGAAGAAAGTATTTTACTAATTTATTATTATTTAAATCAAGAAAGGATGGCACTACATATTTTTGATGCAAATGCAGAGATATTAAAGCAAAACATTAGTTTAAATAATTATGATGGGGCATATATTGAAGAAGTAAAATATCTTGAAAATGAATTTAGAAATATAAAAAGCAAGTAATAATTGCTTTTTATAAATGGTAAAAATTGGTATTATTTAACTGTTGGAAGTATTAACAGCTTGAGCATTTATGCAAATAATTGCTCTTTTTTTTGCTATTTCTCTGTTAAGATTTTTTAGAAATGTTACATTTTTATATCAAATTTTATTGATAGTTCCTCATTGACAACAGGAACCTAGTAATAATTCTTATAGGTCTTGTAATATCTTAAAAATAAGATATTACAACAAGTATGACGAATTATTACTACCTATAGTCAATGATTTTCCTATCAATAAAATTATACATATTATGTGTGCAATGTAACATTTTAAAAAAATCTCTATGTAACATTTTAAAAAAGCTTTAACATTTTTGCTATTTCTCTTTATTTTTCAAGATTTTTGTAGTAAAATTAAGGTCTGTGTGGAGGTTGTATGAAAAAAACAAAAATTATTTGTAGTATTGGTCCTGCTAGTAATAAATATGAAGTATTTGCAGCAATGGCTGATGCTGGTATGAATGTAGCGAGAGTTAATTTTTCTCATGCTACAATAGAAGAAAGAGAAATAGTTATTAATTTAGTTAAGAAAGTAAATGAAGAGAAACATTTAAATATTGGTTTGCTTTTTGATACTAAGGGTCCTGAATTTCGTAATGGTGAAGTTGTTGAGGGTGGAATTGAGTTAATCAAAGGAAGAACTATTAAAGTTGTTAAAGAAAAAGTAGTAGGTAATAGTGAGGAATTTAGTGTTAACCATCCTGAAGCAATTGATTCACTAAATATTGGTGATGTAATTCAATTGGAAAATGGTTTGATGAAGATCGAAGTAATTGAAAAAGATGATGATAGTGTAACTTGTAAAGTCATTAATGGAGGAGTTTTAGGAAGTAAAAAAAGTTTATTTGTTCCAGGTGTTAAATTAAATATCCCATTTATTAGTGATGATGATCGTGAAGATATTAAATATGCTTGTGAACATGATGGCGACTTTTTAGCACTATCATTTGTTTCTTGTAAAGAAGATGTTTTAGAGGCCAAAAAAATAATTGAAGAAGCTCATGGTAATTTGAAAATAATTGCAAAGATTGAAAGCAAGACAGGTATTGATAATTTAGATGAAATTCTTAATGTTGTTGATGGTATTATGGTTGCTCGTGGTGATTTAGGTGAAGAAGTGCCAATATCTCTGTTGCCGGTTTATCAAAAACAAATGATTCAAAAAGCTAGAGAATATGGTAAAATTTGTATAGTAGCAACTGAAATGCTTGAAAGTATGAAGAAGAATAGTCGTCCAACAAGAGCTGAAGTTACTGATGTTGCAAATGCTGTATTAGATGGAACTGATGCTATTATGCTTAGTGGCGAAACAACAACTGGGGCATATCCAATTGAAACTGTTACTTATATGGCAAATATTGCTAGTGATGCTGAAGATTATAGTGCCAAACATTTTGGATATAATGGTAAAATTGGTCGTACTGAATGTATTGCTAAAGCGGCAGTTGATTTAACTAAGAATGTGGCAGTTAAAGCAATTGCGGTGGAATCAATTAGTGGTTATAGCGCTCGAATGATTAGTAATTTCAGACCTAATGCACCAATACTTGCTAATTGTACTAGCGAAAAAGTAGCTAGAATGTTAGCTTTAAATTATGGAATTTATACTTGTATTGTACCTTTAATGGATGATACTGACGAATTAGTTGATTTAGTAATGCAAAAAACAACAGAATTCTTTGATTTGCAACCAAATGATAGAATCATTATTACTGGTGGTCTACCTGGTGTTGGTAATGAAAGAATTACTAATTTCTTAAAAATGGAAACTATCGAATAAAAGGCTTTGACTAGTCTTTTATTTTTCTTTTGAATATGTTATATTTTTGATAAAGGTAGTTGGAAAATATGAAAATTGATGCAAACTTGATTAAAGATTTGTTTAAATGTCGTGATAATAATGCTAATAAATACGATTTTGGAGTTGTAGGCTTAATGGGTGGTTCAGAAAAATATAGCGGATCTATAAAGTTAGCAAGTTTAGGATTAGCTTCTCTTAGAAGTGGTTGCGGTTTAGTTAGGGTAATAGTTTCTAGGAATATTGTACCTTATGTGGCTCCATATTTAGTTGAACAAACATTATTTCCTTTTGATAATAATATTAAGGAAGCGATAGACCGATTAAATGTACTGGCTGTTGGTATGGGATGGGGAATTAGTGCTGAAAATGAAGAGTGTTTAAAATATATATTAAATAATTTTACTGGAGTACTCATAATTGATGCTGATGGCTTAAATATTTTGACTAGTAATTTGAGGTTATTAAATTTTACCAAGGCTAAAGTTGTTTTAACTCCCCATTTAAAAGAGTTCTCACGTCTTATTAATAAAGATGTTGCTGACATTAAGGAAAATAGAAAAGAGTATGCTTTAGAATTTGCTAAAAAGTATGGTGTAATCCTCCTTTTAAAAGGGCATGAAACGATTGTAACTGATGGTGATACTACTTACTTAGTTGATGTTGGTTCCCCAGGTATGGCAACGGCTGGTTCGGGAGATGTTTTATCAGGAATACTTGCAGGATTTTTAGGTTATAATGAATATAATGTCCTTAGTGTTGCAGCAGGTGCTTACTTAGCAGGTTTAGCGGGATCTTTAGCTACTAAAAAATATACCGATATTGCCATGATTGCAAGTGATACAATAAAATATATTCCTGATGCCATTAAGATAATACGAGGTACTAATGAAAAGAATTAATCGTTTAGCAGTTATATTATTTATAATAAGTATATTTTTAAGCCTTTTTTTAGCAGGATGGTTTGTTTATGATGTAATTGTGCAGGATGGCTTAACTTGTGGCTTTGCTAGTGTTTATTTAGAGATTGGTGGAGAAACTGTATGCAAAAGTTTTTTATTGGATTATATTACTTCGGTATTTATATCTATACTTTATTTGAATTTCTTCATATCACCACTATATATTTTTATATTTTATCTTAATGCAAGAAGATGGAAAAATAATAAAAGAATTAATAATGAAAATATAATTTATCAAAGAGAATTACCAAATTATAATGCTGCAATTGCGGCATATTTGCTAGATGGTATAATTGAAGTAGATAGGGATTATGATGCTTTACTTTTTGAATTAATTGAAAGAGGAATAATAAAAAAAGATAAGGATAAATATGTAATTAAGAATGTAAATGAAAGTTTGTTTTTAGTAATGGAATCAGAAAAATATGTTATTAAAACTTTAAACTCTAAAATAAACAAAAGAGAATTTAAATCATGTATCTTAAAAGATGTTACTAATTTAGGTTTAGCAACTAAAGCTAACTTACCTATAATAGGCTTTCTTTTAGCCTTGCTATTTTGTAATCAATTTTATTTAATTATTTTAGGGTTTATCTATTTTAAAACATCTTTATTACAAGAACTTGCCTATAAACTTACTACTAAGGGAAGTGTTGAAAAAGATAAAATTTTAAAACTTAAAGCATTTTTACATAATTTTAGTAAACTTTCAGATGTAAAAAAATTGGAACACAATATTTGGGATCGTTATTTATCGTTTGCCATTGCTTTAGATGAAAATGATTTCTTAAAGAGGTGATAACTTGGTTATATTAGCGCAAGTTCTGGCCTTATTTGCCATTCTTTTTTGGGTTATAAGCATTTTACTTAAGAATAAGAAAAATATATTACTCATGCAAGTTATTGCTAATGGAATTTATGGAATAGAATATTTACTACTTGGGGCTTTTAGTGCTGCTAGTATGAATTTTTTGTCATTTTTAAGACTTTTAGTTTATTATTTTTATACTTCATTAAATATTAAAATGCCCAAATGGATATTATTTGTATTTATAGCATTGGTTTTATTGTTCGGGATAATTACTTATGATGGCCTTATAAGTTTACTACCAATAATTATAACTGTTTTATATACTTATGCATTTTGGCAAAATAATCTTAATGTTGCCAGAATTATCTATATAGTTGCAGCAATTATTTGGATATATTATAATTATGAAGTCGGTGCCTATGTTGGAATCATAGGTAATGCTTTAGAAATTACCACAGGATTAATTTCTTTAATCAAATATCGAGGAGGTAAAAAATGAATATAGCAATTATCGGCGGTGGACCTGCAGGTTTTGCAGCAGCAATTAAGGCTAGCAACAATAAAAATCATGTAGTAATACTTGAAAAGAATAGTGATGCTTTAAAAAAATTGCTTTTAACAGGAAGTGGTAAATGCAACTATTGGAATATAAATCAAAGTATAAATAAGTATCACTCTAGTTATGAAAATATTGCTAATATTATTAACCCCAATAATTTAAAACTAGTAGAAAATTTTTGGAATGATTTAGGAATTATTCCAATCATAAAAAATGGTTATTTTTATCCTTACTCGGAAAAATCGAGTAGCATTAAATCGGCTTTAATAAAAAAGGCTTTAGAACTTGGAGTTATTATAAGATGTAATTATGATATAACTGATATAAAATTTAAAGATAATAAATTTGTAGTTAAAGCCCAAGACTATGAAGAAGAATTTGATCGAGTAATCATTGCTACTGGATCTCTTGCTTATCCTAAGACAGGAAGTACCGGTTTTGGCTATGATGTTGCTCGTAGATTTAATCATAATATCATAAATGTTAATCCATCATTAGTGCAATTAAAAACTAATGCTAGTATAAAGTCATCATGGGCGGGAATTAGAACTAATGTAATTGTAAGCCATATAGAAGATGATAAAATTTGTAAAGAAGAGCAAGGAGAAATTCAACTGACCGATTATGGGGTTAGTGGCATATGTATTTTTAATTTGAGTCGTGATATTAGTATCGGGTTGCAAAATAAAAGACAAGAAAAAATTAGTATCAACTTTGTGCCATGGTGCCAATCTAATTTTAAAGATTTTTTAGATAAAAGAAATAAAGATCTTCCTGATCGGAATATTACTGAGTTGTGTGATGCATTTTTAAATTACAAGTTGCTCTATGCTATTTGTGAATATATTCATATTAATCCAGGTAAGAATTGGGATAAATTAAATAGTAAAGAACAAGATTTATTTGTGCATAATCTAACTGCTATGGAACTAGAAATTACAGCAACACTAGATTATGATCATTCTCAAGTTTGTAGTGGTGGAGTAGATATTGCATCTTTAAATTTAGAAACTTTAGAATCAAAAAATATTCCCGGACTTTATTTTGCGGGGGAAGTAATCGATTTAGATGGTGACTGTGGAGGATATAATTTAACTATTGCTATACTAACAGGAATTCTGGCTGGATCATTTTTAGGGAGTGAAAAAGATGCTTAGTTTAAAAAATGTCAAAGTGCCAATAGATAATAAAAAAGATTTGAAAGATATTATAGCTGCGTATTTACATGTAAACTCTAATAAAATAAAATCTTATAAAATACATAAAGAATCAATTGACGCTCGAGTTAAACATGAATTTTGTTATATTTATGAATTTTGGGTAGAAATAGAAAATGAAGAAAAATATTTATCTAAAAATATTACAAAAGTTGTAGAAGAAAAATATATATTTCCTAAATCCGGAACAAAAAAGTTAGAAAATAGACCTGTAATAGTTGGGTTAGGTCCTGCAGGCTTATTTGTGGCATATGAACTTGCTAAACATGGATATAAGCCCGTTGTGTTTGAAAGAGGAAAATGTATCGAAGAAAGAGTTAAGGATGTTGAAGAGTTTTGGAAGTCTGGTAAGTTGAATAAAAATTCCAATGTCCAATTTGGAGAAGGTGGAGCAGGAACATTTAGTGATGGTAAGTTAAATACTTTGGTTAAAAATAAAGAAAACAGAATGACTGAAGTCTTTGATGTCTTTGTGGAATTTGGTGCCCCATTAGAAATTACTTATAGTAATCATCCGCATATTGGAACTGATAGATTACGGGAAGTAATTAAAAATATGCGAGAACAAATAACTCTTTGGGGTGGAGAAATTAATTATAACTCTTTACTTGAAGATTTGATAATCGAAGATAATAAAGTTAAAGGTATAGTTATAAATGGTAAAGAAATAAAAACGGAAGTAGTAGTTTTAGCTATAGGTCATAGTGCTCGCGATACATTTAGTATGTTGCTTTCTAAAAATATTGAAATGATGTCTAAACCATTTGCAGTGGGTGTTAGAATTGTGCATCCGCAAGAGCTAATTGATAAGCATCAATATCCTAAGCTTTATCCGCATTTGCCGGCGTCTTCATATAAACTTACATATACTAGCGAAGACTTTAGAGGAGTCTATTCATTTTGTATGTGTCCTGGGGGTTATGTTGTAAATGCTTCAAGTGAAAAGGCAAGTGTTGTTGCTAATGGAATGAGTAATTATGGTAGGGACTCTGGTTTTGCCAATAGCGCTATAATTGTTACTGTTAATGAGCGTGATTATGGAACTAATGCCTTAGATGGACTTAAATTTATGGAAAGTATTGAACGTAAAACTTATGAGTTAACAAATGGAGATTTGGCTATTCAAAAATTCAAAGACTATGAAAATAATAAAATATCAGATAAAATAGAGTGTCAGGATTTTGTTAAAGGTAAAGTAAATTATATAGATATAAATAATATTTTACCCGAATATATTAACGTAGCATTAAAAGGAGGTATCAACTATTTTAATACCAAAATATCGGGATTTAATGAAGGTGTTATAATTGCTCCAGAGACTAGAACATCATCTCCGGTTAGAATAATTCGTAATGATACTCTAGAAAGCAATATTGTAGGTATCTATCCATGTGGTGAAGGCTCAGGCTATGCGGGAGGAATTACAACGTCAGCGATGGATGGTATAAAAGTGGCTGAAGAGATTGCTAAAAAATATAGTAATGTGTTATAATAATTGCATGAAGTGAGGTGTGAGTGTGAAAACATTTAAGAAAAACTTGCCTGAAGGAGTAAAAAAACAATTTAGTACTTATAAAGGTGTAAAGGTAAGATTAATTAATAAAAATACTAAGAAAAAAAGTAAGTAACACTGGTTTTAATTCAATCAGTGTTATTTTTGTGGAAAAATATTGAAAATAATGCTATAATCTATTTATAAAGTAGATAAGAAGTTACTATAGTCTATAGGAAAGGATGATGTTTTATGAAAAAATATATGTATGACTATATAGGATTTGTTGAAAATAATAAAAAGAAAGTAAATGGTGAAGAAATATTAGCTAAGATTATGTTCTTTCAACACGAAAGATTAATACATCTAATTATTACTATATTTTATGCTATATTATTTTTATTGTTTTTAGTGTTGATAACAATATCGTATATATTTATTATTCCATCTTTTATATTGATGATATTTTTGATATTTTATTTAATCCATTATTTTCGTTTAGAAAATGGTGTACAATATTTATATGTATTATATGATGAAGTTAATTCGACAAAAAAAGATAAAAAGAGCTAAAAACTCTTTTTTTATGACAAAATCTCTTCTTGGGTAATTAAGTTATATGTGCTAGTATAGTTAATTGCAAGGAGGAAACTCATTTTGAAAAGAGTAATTATCTTACTGTTTATTATTTGTCTTTTTGTTTTAGTTTCATTTTTTTTAAAAAGTAATGAGAACAGTACTGTATCTAATGAAAGTGGAATTATAGATTACGATACCTATAGTACGGAAGAGTATTATGGCTATTTAAAAATACCGAGTGTTAATATGAATTTGGGATTTTATAATTATAATCACGAACTAAATGATGTTTCCCAAAATGTTCAATATATCCCAATCCCGGTTTCAGATAGCTTTCTTTTGGTGGCTCATTCTGGGGTTGGTAAAATTGCTTTTTTTAATGATTTACATTACGTTGGTATTGGTGATGATGTTTATTTAGAAATTAAAAAAGTTAATAGGCATTATAAAATAACAGATATTTATAGAACGGTTAAAGATGGGGATATTAGTATAAGTAAAGAAAGTGGAAAATTATATTTAACTACTTGTGATCAAGTTGTTAAAGGTTATCAGCTGGTAATTGTGGCTACACAAGTATAATTTTGGCTTGAAGATATTCACAAAATATTTTATACTTATAGTAGAGTAGGTGTGAATATGAAAGCTAGAAAAAAAAGTAAAAAGAAGAAAAAAGGATTTACGTT
>CALVVI010000034.1 GCA_944363815.1 uncultured Bacilli bacterium
AGAAAATCACCATTTTTATTTTAGTGAATCTCTACATCCTATTCATTTTTTGCTATTTCGGCTGTGAATAGTAACCAAAATAGTTATAAATATAAAACAAAATTTAATTTATAAAGTGGCAAAAATTGTCTCTAATTTGACTTATCTTTTGTCAAGAAATATTGCTATTTGTCGAATATTTGGTTATAATAAAAAAGAATAGGGAAGTGTGAAATGAATACTGATACTAAATCCAAGATATCATTTCGAGAAATTATGAAAACTATTTCAACTATTATCAGTTGGACAATTTTTTCATTGCTTGTTATTTGTGCTGCTTTCCTTCTTTACTATTTTGTTGCTACAAAAGTATTTATTCATTTTGGTAGTAAATATGAGCCAAAATTTTCTTTATATACAATCATAAGTCCTAGTATGGTTCCCAACATTAATGTTTATGATGTTGTAATTGACCTACGGGTAGATGAGCCAGAAGATATTGAAATCGGTGATGTAATTACTTTTTATTCAGATAGTCCAGAACTTCATGGTGGCACAATTACCCATCGTGTTATTTCGATTATCAAAAATAAAGATGGAAGCTATAGCTATCAAACAAAGGGAGATAATAACTTAGTTGAAGACAGCTCTACCGTTCCTTTTGAAAAAGTTGTTGGTAAAGTAGCTTTACGGATTCCGCAATTAGGCCGTGTTCAATTCTTTTTAGCTAGTAGTTATGGTTGGCTTTTATTATTATTAGTCCCTTCCCTTTATATAATCTTTAAAAGCATTTTCAAATTAAGAAAATTAAAACAAGAGGAAAAAAAGCAAGAATTAAAATCTCAAAAAAGTAGCAAGTTAAAAGAAGTTTTAAGTAAACCAATTTTTAATAAAGAAAAACCTATAGTAGACACTTCAGAATCTAATAAAAATGTTAATACTCCAATATATTCACCTAATTCTATATTTGATTCTTATGATGAAGATATAAGCATTGACGATTTGCCAAAATTAAAATAAATAAAGCTCCTTTAATTAAAAAATATCATAATATTTGACGAAAAAAATATAATATGGTAAGATTTAGGTAATTAAAGGAGGGATTTTGTGGGAAAAGTTTTGAAAAACTACAAAAGCACTATTATTCTTTTAGGCTGTGTAATCATCGGAGCAATTTGTGGTTTGATTTTTAAAGAAAAAGCTGAGATTGTTAAACCACTCGGAGACTTATTTTTAAATCTTTTATTAGTTATAATTGTGCCATTAATATTTTTTACTATTACATCATCTATTTCTAAAATGCATGAGCCAAAAAGGCTAAGTAAAATTCTTATAAGTACAATAGTTATATTTTTAATAACGTCTATAATTGCTGTCATAATTGGTTTTATCTCAACTGCCGCAATTGACTTGGTTAACCCCGATGATACTGCAGCTATACAAGAGGTATTTCAAGAAGGAACTGCTGAAGAGGTTGAATTAAATTTATTGGAAAGAACAGTAAGTGTATTATCAACAAATCAATTTGTTAAATTATTATCAACCGATAACTTAATAGCCTTAATTGTTGTATCAATATTATTTGGCATAGCTATTAATAAAAGTGGAGAAAAGGGTAGAAAAGTTGCTGAATTATTTAATTCATTTAGCGAAGTAATGTATAGATTAATCGGCATAATTATGTATTATGCTCCAATTGGTCTAGGATGTTATTTTGCTGCATTAGTAGGTACTCTTGGTAGTGTAATTGCCGTTGGATTTTTAAAAACATTTGTAATGTATTTAATAGTTAGTTTATTATTTATGTTTATATTTTATAGTATTTATGCCTATATTGCTGCTGGTAAAAAGGGAATTAAAGCTTTTTGGAAAAATATTATTCCGTCAGCTTTAACATCATTGGGGACTTGCTCATCAGCAGCTAGTGTTCCGGTAAATATTGAGTGTACTAAAAAAATGGGAGTTCCTGAAGACATTGCGGAAACAACAGTCTCTCTTGGAACAAGCTTCCATAAAGATGGTTCATCAATAGGTAGCGCTTTTAAAATAATGTTCCTAGTATGCTTGTTTGGAACAAGCATAGTAACATTTGGTGATGTTGCCCAAATTATTGGGATTGCTCTTATTGCAACTCTTCTAGTAACGGCTGTCCCAATCGGTGGTGGAACAATTTCCGAAATGCTTATCATAACCATGATGGGTTACCCAGTTGCAGCCTTGCCAATTTTAACAATTATTGCTACAATAATAGATGCACCGGCAACTTTACTTAACGTTACTGGTGACTCAGTAAGTTCAATGATGGTAGCTCGTATTGTTGAAGGTAAGGGCTGGATAGACAAAAATAAGAATAAAGCATCAGAACCTGAACTAAAAACAATAGATACTCCAGTAAAAGAAGTTGCTGAAGAAAAAGAAGAACCTAAAGCTACAAAAGCCAAACCTAAAAACAAAAATAAGAAAAAGAAAAAACATTAGAAGTATGATGATTCAATTTAGTAGTTTTATTAAGTAGTCTTGACAGAGATAAAATATATAGCTGAGAATATTTTAATGATGATAATAAAATGAATTTCGCTTGATGAATACTTTTGGGGTAACTCCCTTATCAGTCAAAGTGTATGAATAGTTCATAAACTAAGGTGGTACCGCGGGCAAACGCTCGTCCTTAATTAGTTTATGAACTTTTTATTTTGAAGGAGGAAAAGGATATGGAAAAAGAATTAGAAAGTTTAATAACAAGTTTAAAAAGTGAATTAAAAAAATGCACCAAAGAAGCCGATATATTAAATGTTAAATCAAAATATGTTGGTAAAAAAAGTCGTATTGCTGAAATAATGAGCAGCTTAAAAGAAATGTCTGTCGAAGACAAAAGAAAGTATGGCAGTTTAATTAACAATACCAAAAAAGAAATGGAAAATATTGTAATTGATAGTTTAGAATCGTTAGAAAGTAAAACAAACATAGTTTTTGATGATACTATAGATTATGATGTCGAAAATGGATCTTTACACCCGGTAACAATTGTTGCTAAAGAAGTTACAGATTGTTTAAAAAAGATGGGCTTTACAGTTGTAAATGGTCCTGAAATGGAATCAGAATATTATAACTTTGAAGCATTAAATGTTCCTAAAGATCATCCAGCCAGAGACATGCAAGATACATATTATTTGGATAATGGCATGCTTCTTCGTACCCAAACTAGTGGTAATCAAATTCACGCAATGGAAAAATATGGGGCACCCTTAAAGGTTTGTTCTCCAGGAAGAGTATTTCGCAATGAAGATTTAGATGCTAACCACGAAAATACTTTCTTTCAAGTTGAAGGAATGGTAATTGATAAAGAAATATCTATCGAAAATCTATTGTATGTTATGCAACAAATTTTAAGTGAAGTTATGCAATGTCCAATAACTTTAAGACTAAGACCGGGTTTTTTTCCATTTACAGAGCCAAGCTACGAAATAGATATGGAATGTACTATTTGCAAAGGAAAAGGATGTGCAACTTGCAAAAATAGTGGCTGGATAGAAATTGTCCCAGGAGGCATGGTTCATCCAAATGTTTTACGTGCCGGTGGTGTAGACCCTGAAAAATATACCGGTTTTGCCTTCGGTATAGGTTTAACTAGACTTGCTATGATGAAGTATAAGATAAGTGATATTCGTGTTTTAAATTCTGGAGATATTCGTTATCTTAAGAATTTCGATATAAAATAAGGAGGATAAATTATGTTAATATCATGTAATAAATTAAAAAGTCATATTAAAAATGGCGAAGACATTGATTGGTTGAATATTTGGGATACTTTTACTATTCGTACTGCTGAAGTAGAAGGAGTAAAAAAAGTTGGAGACCAAATAGATAATATTGTTATTGCCAAAATTGTTGAATGTATTAAACATCCTGATAGTGACCACATGCATGTTTTAAAAGTCGATTGTGGTGAGGAGGAACCAATACAAGTTGTTTGTGGTGCTCCAAATGTTCGCGTCGGCTTAAAGACAGCCTATATCAAGGTCGGAGGACACATTGATGGTATAGAAATAAAATCTCGTCCTTTACGTGGCATTCTATCTAATGGTATGTGTTGCAGCGGACGTGAACTAGGTATTTCGGATAATCATGATGGTATTTTAGAATTTCCTAGTGATGCCCCAGTAGGAACTGATGTTAAAGATTACCTACCAATAGATGATATAATCGTCGAAATTGATAACAAATCTTTAACAAATCGTCCGGACCTTTGGGGACATTATGGTATTGCTCGTGAAATTGCTGCCATAACTGACCATGAATTATTACCATTGGATTTGGCAGAAATTAAAAATGATAAACAAGACTTAGACATAACTATCAAAGATCCAAATCTTTGTTATCGTTACACAGGATTAAAAGTTGATAACTTAAAAAATAATAAAACTCCACTAGATATGCAAATATTCTTATATTATGTTGGAATGCGTTCAATATCTTTATTCGTCGACTTAACTAACTACCTAATGCTTGAATTAGGTCAACCAATGCATGCTTTTGATTCTCGTGTTGTTAAGAAAATTGAAGTCGGGCTAGCTAGTGATGGTGATACATATACAACTCTAGATGGTATAGAAAGAAAACTAACTAAAGATAACTTAATGATTAAAAATGGGGATAAATACTTTGGTATCGCTGGTGTTATGGGAGGTTTAGATAGTGAAATCTTAAGTGACACTGATTCCATATTCTTAGAAAGTGCCAACTTTAATGCTGGTTCAATTAGAAAAACAGCAGTTGCTCTAGGCCTTCGCACTGAAGCCAGTGCTAGATATGAAAAGTCCCTTGATCCTAACATGACTGATGTAGCCATTAAAAGATTAGTTTATTTATTAGAAAAAGAAAATCCAGATTTAGTTATTGCTTCCAATCTAACTGATGTTTATCCAACTAAGTTAGAAGAAGGAGATATTACCTTACATAAAAAACTTTTAAATATTTATATGGGAAGAACTTTAAGTGATGAAGTAATTACTAACATGTTAGAAAAATTGGGATTCAAGGTAACAGTAAATGCCGATTCATATGAAGTAACTGTTCCAACATTTAGAGCAACTAAAGATGTTAAAATTGAACAAGATTTAATCGAAGAAATTGCTCGTATGTATGGGCTTGAAAATTTTGAGGCTAAACCATTAAAACTAGATTTAACTATTACTGAACATGAAACAATTTACAATCAAGAATATGAAGTAAAACATTTACTAGCAACTAAATATGATATGCATGAAGTAAATAGTTATATTTGGTATGACACAGAAACTTTAAAGAAACTTGGCGTTGAAAAGACTGGCGTAAAATTACTTGGCAAAAGTGAAAATAACATTCTTCGTGATGACTTAAGTTTCTCTTTGATGAATATCGTCGATACTAACTTTAAAAACTATCATAAATTTAATATCTTTGAAATAGGAACAATTATCGAAAATAATGAAAACAAAAGAATACTTAGTATAGTTCTTGCTGATGATGAAAAAAATATTGAAACAATCTACATGCAAGCTAAAAGTATCGTTAAGTATCTATTTAAGATGCTAAAGAATAAAGAAGTTACTTTTACCAACAACGTCAATGAAAAATCTTATTATGATGCTTCATTAGGCAAAGTTATTAATGTTGATAACACCAAACTTGGTGAAATTAATGTATTAAATAAAGGTACTACTAACAAATTGGCTAAGAAAAAAGCAATTGTTTGCATTGATATCGACTTTGATAAATATGTTACAATTACTCCAACAACAAAGTTAGCAACTGAAGTAAGTAAATATCCAACTGTTGAACTTGATTATACAATCATTATGCCAGAAGGTACAAAATATGATACATTAAAACAAGTTCTAAGTGAATTCAAGAGCAATCTAATTAAATGTTATTCATTAGTTGGTACTTATGAAAATAAATATACAATCCGTTATATCCTAGGAAGCAATACTAAAACTCTTGAACAAAAGGATTTAACAAACTTCAAAGATAGATTTATCGAACACATCAAAAATAACACCCTTTCAATAATTGAATGATTATTGATGAACAAGAATTCCTGAGTATATTAGTTAGCCTTGAAATAGGTAATCAGGAATTCTTTCAATTCCTAAATGGCAAAGTAAAAAAATATCCTGTCAAAGAATTTGGTTGGGGTTGTTTTTCAATTCTTGATAAGGAAAATCATATTGTTGATATTCGAATTCTTGTACCCGATTTCTTTGATGAATTATGTATAAGAATCAATATTCATGAATATAATCATGCATATGAATTATATAATGAACTCGGAGAAGTTTATATTGAAAATAGGGTAGTTCGAGAAAATAATGCCAAAGAAAAAGAGTTAGAATTTTCAAGATTAAGATTAAAAAAATTCTAATTCTTATTTTTTTATCAAAAAATATTGTATATTATAACCTGGTGGGTTATAATACATATATATCAAGGGGGATATATGATTATAATAAAGAGCAAAGGTTATCTAAAAGACTATAACAAATTAATAAAAAGAAAACATCTTGTAAAAGAAGAAAATAGAATAAAAGGCATTGAAAAAACAATAAATGCTTTTAACAACATGCAAGAATTATTTGCATCGCCTTACAAAAACATATATAACTTTGAACAAAAGAAAGAAAATTTAAAAGAAATCTTTACGGTTAGAATAAATCATAAATTGCGGCTCATAATGAAGCCATTAATAGAATATCCATATAATTATATTGAAATAGAAGAATTAGAATTTATAAATATAGATGATAAACACTATGGGGAGGGATAATATGTTAGGATTTGGTTCGTTACTAAGAGATTATTTAGATTATTATAAAATATCTCAAACAGATTTCGCAAAACGTCTAGGCATAAGTAAAAAACATTTAAATAATATAATAAATGGTAAAGTTGGCATTAGTGAAGAATTAATGGTTGCCATCAGTTTAATTACTGATATTGATATTAAGTTAATTGTATTTGCAGAAAAACAAAGAAGAGTTTATAACTATTTACACGAAAGATTTGATAATGAAAAATCTATCAAAGAATTTTTAAATACATTTTATCTTAAAGATATGTCTAAATTAGGTTGGATTAAACTAAAAGATGTTACTAACACTACCCAAAATGCCGTTGATTTATTGGAATATTTAAATTTAAGTAGTTTTGATTTAACAACTGAATATATTAATACTAAAGTATTATATAAAAAGAAAGGTGATGCTAATCAAAAAAAAATCTATCTATGGATTAAACACTGCGATAAATTAATTATAAAGCAAAAAGTTTTTGAATATTCATCTGCAAATTTCTCTAAGTTACTAGATGAACTAAAATTTGAACAAAATAAACCGTTTGATACGGTTAGTCTAACCAAAATTTTAAATAAATATGGTATTTATTTGGTTGTTGAAGATGCTCTTCCTGCAACAAAAATACGGGGATGTATGATGGTAAAAATAACCAATCCAGCAATTTATTTAACAAAAACCTTTAAAGAGAAGGCTTCATTCTATTTTGCTTTATATCATGAACTAGCTCACGTAAAAAGAGATTATAACATGGCTAAAAACAAAATAGTTGTTGATGATTCTACAAGCGAAAAAGAAATAGATGAAGTAGCATTAAATTGGATGATTGATAAAAATATTTGGAATTTAATAAAAGAAAATCCAAATGAAGTAAAAGAAATTTGTCAAAAAAACAATATTCCTATTTGCTTTGCTACATCAAGACTTGCTAAAGAAGGTTTAATTTCATATAAATCAAAATTATATATAAATAATAGAAAAAATTTATAAAATTCTTGATTTTCACCAACAAATACCGTATAATGGTATTGAGAGGTGAAAATGTGATAATTACAAACGATATGGCAAAGTATAAGTTGAATAATTATTCAAATAAAAATAATAAAATAAGTAGGGAAATTAAAAAAGGAAAATTATTTAAGATAATTACAGGACTATATGAAACAGATCCAAATACCCCGGGTTATTTATTAGCATCGAGTATCTATGGTCCATCATATATTTCTTTTGATTTTGCTTTATCTTATTATGGCTTAATTCCTGAAAGAGTTAGTACAATAACATGTGCAACATTTAATAAGAAAAAAAGAAAGCAATATAATACTAAATTTGGAGTATTTACGTATAAGGATGTACCATCATCTGCATATCCTGAGGAAATATTATTAAAACAAGAAAATAATTATTCATATCAAATTGCCACTAAAGAAAAGGCATTATGTGATAAGCTTTATTCATTAAAACCTTTAAAAAATATAAGTAATTTAGAAAATATGTTATTTAATGATCTTCGCATTGATATAGATGAATTTAAAAAAATAAATATAAAAAAGATAGAAAAACTAAGCAATTTGTATCATTCAACAAATGTTACATTGCTTTTAAAGTATTTACGGAGGAATCAAAATGAATAATATAATTGAACAAATGATAGATAAGTATGAAATTAAAAATACACAAGATGAAATAAATGCATTAAAAGAAATTATTCAAGAACTAGTACTTTGCGGTCTATCTAGAGGTGGATTTTTTGAAGATGCCTGTTTTTATGGTGGAACAGCACTTAGAATATTTTATAATTTAGATAGGTTTTCTGAAGATTTAGATTTTGCTTTAACATCTCCAAATCCTAATTTTGATATAAGTAAATATTTTAATTGTGTTGAAAAAGAACTAAAAGCTTACGGATTAAATTTTGAAACAAGCACAAAGAAAAAAGAAAACAAGACAAACATTACTACTGCGTTTGTAAAAGGTGATACATTAGAATTAATTTTGAAGTTTTTTCCGAAGAAAGAAAAAAATAATTATGACCATATTTTAAAGAATATAAAAATAAAGTTCGAAGTAGACATTAATCCTCCGAGTGGTGCAACTTATGAAATGAAGTATAAACTATTACCAAGCCCTCATCAAATAAAATTATATGATAAATCATCTCTTTTTGCTGGCAAAATTCATGCAATTTTATGCCGTAATTGGAAAACAAGAGTAAAAGGAAGAGACTTATATGACTATGTATTCTTTTTAGCAAATAACACTAATGTTAATATTGAATTAATAAAAAACAAATTAATTCGCTCAAACTTTATAAAAGATAAAGATAATTTTGATATAAATAAATTAAAAGAAATGTTAATAAAAAAATTTAACGAAATAGATTATAATGAAGCAAAAGAAGATGTGCTTTCGTTTATTAAAGATGCTAGTAGTTTAGATTTATGGAGTAAAGATTTTTTTATTACAATAACTGATAAACTAAATTAATTAAGGAGTATTCATGCAAAGTGATATTGAAAGAAGTATAATTAAAACTTATCGTAAAGATATATGGCGTAAATTTACTAAAGCAGTAACAATTTATGATCTAATTCAAGATAACGATAAAATTGCCGTATGTATCAGTGGTGGTAAAGATTCTTTTTTGCTAGCCAAATGTATGCAAGAAATAAAAAAGCATGGTAAGATTAAATTTGATTTAGAGTTCATTGTTATGGACCCAGGATATAGTAAAGAAAATCTGGATAAAGTAAAGAAAAATGCTGAACTCTTAGGAATTCCTATCCGCGTTTATGAAAGTACAATTTTTGAATCATTGAAATCAATGGATGTAAAATCTCCTTGTTATATGTGCGCCAGAATGCGTCGTGGACATCTATATAGGTTTGCTTCTGACTTAGGTTGCAACAAAATTGCTTTGGGACATCACTACAATGATGTCATTGAAACTATCATGCTAGGGATCCTTTATAATGGCGAAATAGTATCGATGTTACCCAAGATAAAAAGTAAAAACTTTCCTGGTATGGAATTAATTAGACCCCTATATCTAGTTCGTGAATCTGCAATTATCAACTGGTTAAAATATAATGAACTAGAATTTATCAACTGTGCTTGTCCTTTAAAAAAAGAAGATTCAAAACGGGCTGAAGTAAAAGAACTTATCAAAAAACTTCGAGAAACAAATAAATTTGTTGAATATAATATTTTTAAAAGTGTCGAAAATATTAACATAAATCAAGTCATGGGCTATATCGACAACGATAAAAGATATAATTATTATGATGATTATGAAGAGTAATTTTTGCAACATTTTGTTGCAATTTTTTTTGTTGTCAAAGTTTTAATATTGTGATACCATACTTATAATAGCGAGGAGATATATGAAAGATAATTGGTATTTATTAGATACTGAAGAAGTTTTAGAAAAATTAAATGTTGATAAGAAAGGACTTACCAACAAAGAGGTTAAATCGAATCAAGAAAAATATGGTTTAAATGTCCTGCCTAAAAAGAAAAAGGATAGTGTTTTTAAAATTATCTTAAGAGAACTTTTAAATCCAATAGTGCTACTGCTAATAGTAACAGTTGTTTTTTCACTCATTATTGGTGAAGTCGTCGATGCTTGTGCCATAATTTTTATTATCTTAATTGATTTAATTTTAGGAACATTTCAAGAATGGAAAGCTGAAAAAACTGCTGAAAGTTTGCAAGAATTAATTAAAGATAAAGTACGTGTCATCAGAAACGGTGAAGAAACGGAAGTTGATTCAGAAGAATTAACTATCGGAGATATAATATTACTTGAATCCGGTGACCGTATTAGTGCGGATGCCAGACTTATCGAGGTTCACAATTTACAAGTTGATGAATCAATTTTAACTGGTGAAAGCCTTAGTGTTACTAAAGAAATAGAAAAAATAAAATCTGAGGTTACTCTAGCAGATCGTAAAAATATGATTTATGCTGGTACTACTGTTATCACTGGTAGAGCAATCGGTGTTATAACTGGCATCGGCATTCATACTGAAATAGGTAAAATTGCTAGTAATGTTGTTTCTAAAAAAGATGAAGCATCTCCACTAACAATTAGAATGAATGAATTTTCTAAGCAAATTAGCATTTTAATTATCATTATTGCTATAATTATTGCTATCGTTTTATTTGCTAAGGGAGAACCCGGAACAGAAATTTTCTTATCAGTAATTGCTCTTTCTGTTTCCGCAATGCCTGAAGGTTTACCACTTGCCCTTACAATGGCTCTTACTATTGCTTCTAATAAAATGGCTAAGAAAAATGTGGTGGTAAAAAAGTTAAATTCAGTTGAAGCTTTAGGAAGTTGTACTGTCATTGCTAGTGATAAAACAGGGACACTTACTATAAATAAACAAACTGCTAAAAAAATCATTTTGCCAGATTCTAGTGAATTCGATATAACAGGCATCGGCTATAGTGATGAGGGAAAACTACAACCTTTAAATAATGCTGATATCAAAAAAGCTCAAGAAATAGCTTTGCTTGGTGCTATAAATAATGAAGCAAAACTGACAAAAGAAAAAGGCAAGTGGCATTATCTTGGGGATTCCATTGATATAGCATTCTTAGCCTTAGGTAAAAAAACTAAAGTACCTTATGAAAAAGTTGAAATAATTGATCAAATACCTTATGAATCTCAAAATAAATATTCTGCAGTATTCTATAAAAAAGATAACGAAACATATTGTACTGTTAAAGGTTCATTAGAAAAAATATTAGAATTTTCTAAGTACATGGATGTTAATAACAAAAAGTCTAAAATAGATATTGCCAAATTAAAGAAACAAAATGAAGAATTAGCCAGTGAAGGTTACCGTGTCATTGCAATTGCTGACGGCAAAGTTGAAAACTTTGTTAAAAAAGATTCCTATAAACCTACAGATATAAGAGATTTAACATTTAAAGGATTAGTAGGATTCATCGATCCAATTCGTGAAGAAGCCGCAGATTCCATTAAAAAATGTATGACTGCTGGTATCAAAGTTTTAATGATTACCGGAGATCATCCATTAACTGCCTTAAAAATTGGTAAAGATTTAGGATTAGTAACCGATAATAAAGAAATTGCTACCGGAGATGATGTCAATAAATTCTTAGAAAAAGGTGAAAAGGAATTTGATAAATTTATCAAAGACAAAAAAGTATTTGCTAGAGTTACTCCAATGGATAAACTAGCCATAATTGAATCATTAAAAAGGCAAGGAGAATTTGTAGCAGTTACTGGAGATGGTGTCAATGATGCTCCAGCCATTAAAAGTGCCAATATTGGTATTGCAATGGGAAGTGGTACAGATGTTGCCAAAGAAACTGCTAATATGATAGTTTTAGATGATGATTTCACTTCAATTGTTCAAGGTGTTGAAGAAGGTAGAACTTCTTATAATAATATTCGAAAAGTAAGTTATATGTTACTATCTTGTGGGTTAGCTGAAGTGTTATTCTTTATACTATCAATTGTATTTAATCTACCAATGCCTCTTGTTGCTATTCAACTTTTGTGGCTTAACATTGTAACAGATGGATTGCAAGATTTCGCTTTATCATTTGAAAAAACAGAGCCTGGCACTATGCATGAAAAACCACGAGCAACAACTGAAACAATATTTAATAAAGAATTATTAACAGAAGTTTTAGTTGCTGGTCTAACAATTGGCTTAATAGTATTTGGTGTTTGGTATTATCTTGTTAATGTAGTTAACATGGAAATACATTTAGCAAGAGGATATATCATGGTACTAATGGTATTCTTGCAAAATATGCATGTTCTTAATTGCCGTAGCGAAAAAACATCAATATTTAAAATGCCATTTAATAATCCATTAATACTTATAACTATTGTTGGAGCAATAATTTTACAAGTAATTGTTATGGAAGTACCATTCTTAAGTGAATTTTTAAATACTACAACTGTTCCAGTTGTTGATATGCTAAAATTATTTGTCTTCTCTTTAATAATAATATTGGTTATGGAAATATTTAAATTTATCAAAAACAAAAAACGCAGATAAGCAATTCAACTTATTTGCGTTTTAATATACAATTAATTTTCTTTTCTTAAAGTATATGCTGCATATCCAATACCAATAGCACTTAAGCATAATACAATGGCATATTGCATTACATTATCTCCCGTACTTGGGTTTTCTACTGTTTCATCTGTAACAGTATTTTCTCCAAGTATAGCATACTCACTTAAGTGTGTAGTATTAAATACTACATATTCACCATCTATAGTAGTATTAAATGTTTCAACTATCTTACCATCTAGTATATATGCGGCAGTTAAAGTATTGTATTCTTTCATGGCATCAGTTAATTTAATTTTAATAGTAAAAGTTCCATTTTCCATTGGTACAACTTCACTATTTCCATTAACAACTGAAATATCATATAAAGCAAGTAATACTTTGTTTTGATTAGCAACTTCATTTTTTAATTCTTCGCTAGCATTATCTAAGATATCAATGCTTTCTAATTTATATGATTCATCAAAGTTTTCGCTAGACTCAAATATTACATTATCGCTAGTTAAAATGTTGCCATCACTAAATGTAACTGACCCATCTTCATTATAAGTAACAACTTTGTCGCTAGTAATATGTTCGCTAACCCAAGCTTCATCAATATCATAAATTGACCAGCCAGCAACAGATGTATATAATACATCATTTTCATTATAAATTGCGCCATCTAAACCTTCGTTATATTCTTTTAATTCTTCGAAAATACTTTCAATGCCTTCTTCTTTTGAAACTATTAAAGGATCTCCGTTTTTATCTTTCAACATGATACTTTGTGGAGTTCCAGAAGCTGTTTCACCATAATAATAGAAAACATTAAATAATAGATTACCTGCTTCGTCTTTTAATTGTTCATAAGATCCATAGCTATCAACAGTTAAAGTGCCTTCCCCAGTTATTGTGTATTTTTGATTTAATAATACATTAATAGTATTATTTCCATCAACAACAATAGTTGAATCACTTGTTGCTCCACCAAATAAATATGATGTTTGATCTTTAGCAAATGTTAGCGTATCATCACTTGTATAAGTTGCTACTAATTTAGCATTTTCTGTTATACTTGGACTAGGAATGCCATCACTCATTAAATAAATCGTATCAGCAAATACTCCCACACCTGGAAATGTACTAACTTCATCATAACTCCAAGAAAATTCAGTTTCTGAAGCATCAGTGGTAGCACTAGCTATAGTTGGAAAAACAAACAATCCTGCTAGAAGCCCTAATAGCATTTTCTTCACTTATCGTTACCTCCTTTCTAATATAATAATACTTCAAAATTGTCTTTTAATCAATTGTTTGGACAAAAAGACGGAGTCAAAATTTATCGAAAAGCATAAAAAAAGAAAGAACTCATGGTATAATATACCTATAAAAT
>CALVVI010000035.1 GCA_944363815.1 uncultured Bacilli bacterium
ATAGCATAATCATCACCATAAATAGGGCGCATTATATCATCATTTTCATATTGAATAGCATCAGTCTTAATACTCATGCGAGCACAATATTTTTTGAAATTTTCCGGCAATTTTTCACTCCATAAAATTGTCATATTAGGTTCTGGTGCTGGATCCAAATTAGTAAGTGTATGAATAATACGATAACTTGTCTTTGTTACTAGTGATTTTCCTGATTCACTAACTCCCCCGATAGAACAAGTAACCCAAGTTGGATCTCCTGAGAATAATTCATCATACTCTGGAGTTCTTAAGTGTCTTACTAACCGAAGTTTAATAACAAATTGATCAATTAATTCTTGCGCTTCTTCTTCTGTTAAAATACCCGCTTCAATATCTCTATTAATATAAATATCAAAGAAAGCATCAACTCGGCCTAGACTCATAGCTGCCCCATTATTTTCTTTAACTGCTGCTAAGTATGCTAAGTATGTCCATTCTACTGCTTCAAAAGCACTCTTGGCAGGTTTACTTATATCAAAGCCATATTTTAAAGCCATTTGTTTCATTTCTTCTAAGGCTCTATATTGCATTGATACATCTTCTCTAAGTCTAATTAACTCATCAGTCATTTCCCCAGTTAAAGATTCAAAATCTTCTTTTTTCTTAGCCATTAAAAAGTCAATACCATATAATGCAACTCTACGATAATCTCCAATAATTCTTCCTCTTCCATAAGCATCAGGTAAACCAGTTAAAAGCCCTACATGTCTTGCTTTTCTAATTTCGGAAGTATAAGCATCAAATACCCCTTGGTTATGAGTCTTTCGGTAGGCATTAAAATATTTATCAATTTCCGGATTTAACTTATAGCCATACGCTTCAAGTTCTTGATAAACCATTCTAATTCCCCCATAAGGGTTAACTATTCTTTTAAGGGGAGCATCTGTTTGTAGCCCCACAATTACTTCATTATCTTTATCAATATATCCAGCTTCATAGTTATTAATACCAGACACATGATCCACATCAATGTCTAAAACATGACTCTTTAATTCTTCTTTAAGTAAATCTTCACATTTACTCCATACTTTTTTTGTTTTATCAGTTGGACCCGCTAAAAATTCTTCGCTTCCAGCATATTCAGAATAATTAAGCTCGATGAATTCTTCAACATTAATATCATCTTGCCAACTACCTTCTTTAAAATTTTTCCATTCTTCCATTTTTTATCTTCCTTTCATGCATTATAATTATATTATAACTTAATAATAAAATCTATATACTTTCAAACTATTTTTTTAGCATAATAAACTTTTAACCAAATATTCCTAAAACTGCCAATTTACTTTGACAAAAATTTTACAAAAAAAAGCAAAGAATTATCTTCACTTTTTCCCTTTTTCTAATACCATATCAAGCAATTCTGAATAACTAATATCAAACCCTTCAAGTATTTCTAAATCACTAAAATCTGGTACTACTATAATTTTATCTAAATATAATTTATTATCTACTTTCAAAAAAGATACCTTAATTAAATTATTCGCATTAATAGCATGATAAACTTTTAATGCAATAGCTTTTATATTATCATCTATTTTCTGTTTACTTACAACTTGATTATTAAAAACCGCGCACTTTATCTTTTCCGCCGCCAGATACTTTTCTAAATAAATATTTGTATTCTTTTGTTTTTCTTCATATAAAGACACATTTAATTCATCTTGATTATTAATAATGTGATCCCTTAACCATACCGGGTAATCGAGTATTCCATCGATATCTAAAACCGTTACTTCCTTTAAAGAATAATCAAAATTTACTTGATAAAACACTCCATTAATATATTTTATAAAAACTCCCGGTATTAAATTTACCCCAATATCCCTTAAAATTTTAGCTAAATAAACTTTATCATTACAAATTAAATTACTAAGAGCACTAGCTCCAACATAAGAAATATTTAAAATATTTAATAAACCAATCAAATTACCACTATTTGTAACTAATGGCAAAACTAAATCCATATTTTTTATATATTTAAAAACATTATTAATGCTTTTAATATTTTCTGCTAGTATTTCTCCTGACTTTTTGGTTTCCCCTAAATATTCGTACCATTCATTATCCTCACCAACATATATAGGATATACATCATATTTCTTTTTATTTAAATATTTAATAATATTAAATGCATTTAATACTGCATCATTATCAAAAACTATACCTAATTTCATACTCACCTTATTTTATTTCTTCAACAATTTCTTTAAAATTTAAAGAATTACTTGCTTTAATTAATACTTTGTCATGATTACTTAAAATATTATTTAATAACTCAATAGCTTCTTTATTATTATTCATGTGGTAAATATTATCTTTAGCAAATCCTTCTTTTAAAGCTTCAGCATTTATATATTTTGCTTCATCTCCAACAGTTATTAAAATATCTATTCCTTCATCATTAACTAATTTACCAATCTTACGGTGTAAATCTTCAGAATAATCTCCCAACTCATTCATTGATCCTAACACTGCAATAAGTCTACCACTTAAACTTGCTAAATATTTAATAGCATAGCTCATCGAATCATAATTAGCATTATAAGAGTCATCAATAATTGTCACACCCTTATCATTTTTAGTAATGTTCATCCTATTACTACTAAGTTCAAAATTAAAAATACCATCTTGAATCAATGCATCAGGAATATTAAAAATACTACCAATTGCTAAAGCTACCAAAGCATTATAAATAAAATGAATACCTGCAACAGGAACATGATAAGTTAAATTATTATAAGTAAATGTGCTTTGATCATCATTTAATTTAATATCTTTAGCTAAAAAATCACTAGAATTATTAATACCTACCGTCAAAATACGATATTTATCTTTATTTTTTAAATACCACTCATGCAATAAATCATTATCATTATTAATAATTACTGTTCCATTTTCATCCAAACCTGATAGTATTTCTAATTTAGCTTTCAAAATATTTTCTCTACTTCCTAAATTACCAATATGGGCAGTACCAACATTAGTAATGATTGCCACATTAGGTTTAGCAATATTTGTTAAATAACTTATTTCCCCTAAATGATTCATTCCCATTTCCAAAACTAAAACTTCGGTATTTAAATCAAGAGCTAAAACTGTCAAAGGTAATCCAATATGATTATTTTGGTTTCCTATGGTTTTATGAGCTTTGTATTTTTCTTTTAAAACACTATACACCATATCCTTAGTACTAGTTTTGCCCGCACTACCAGTTATAGCTACAACTGGATTTTTAAATAAACTTCTTTTATACTCAGCCAAAGTTCCTAAGGACTTAATAGTATCGTCAACTACAATAATACTCTTATTATTTTCTTCTAAATACTTAATATCCTCTAATTTTTTTTCATAATTATCTAGTATTACTATACTAGCCCCTTTAGCAAATGCATCCATATAAAATTTATTTCCATCATTATGTTCCCCTTTTATAGCAATATAGCAATCACCCTTATTAACTTTTCTTGTATCAATCTTAAAGCCACTTATATCAACATCTATTTTATTATAAATAGATGCATCTTTAAGAATATCATAAATAGCTAAAGTATTCATTATCTCACACTTCCTTTTTATAATTATACCTTATTTAAAAAAGTTTGTATATAAATCTTCAAAATGCTCAATAGCTATAATTTCCAAATTATCTTTAATATACTTAGGAATGTCTTCTAAATCGATTAAATTACCATGAGGTATATAGACCTTTTTAACCCCTTCATTATAAGCCCCAATCAATTTTTCTTTAAGACCCCCAATTTTTAAAACATTACCATTTAAAGATAGTTCTCCCGTAAATGCAATATCTTCAGAAATAATTTTCTTTTCTAAAACACTCATTAAAGCAACAGCAATACTTAAACCAGCAGATGGACCATCCTTTTTAGTTGAAGCATCTAAAAAATGAAAATGTAAATCAATATTATTTAAATTATATTTATAACGATTCTTAATAAAAGATACAATTACTTTAATACTTTCTTCCATAACTTTACCAACACTACCAGTTATTTGTATCTTTCCACTACCTTTATATTCTAAAACTTCAGTTTTAGTTACAATGCCCCCAAGAGAAGTATAAGCTAAAGAATTTACTACACCCCACGTATCTTCCTTAAGTAATTCCTTACTATATTTAGGATTACCTAATAATTTAATAACTTTTTCTTTATTAATTGTCTTTATATTATTTATAGCCATTTTTCTAATTAAAGAGCTAAGTACTCTTTCAAGTTCTCTAACTCCCGCTTCTTTAGTATAAGAATTTATTATGAAGAACAATAATTCTTCACTAATATTTATTTTTTCATCAACAATAATATGTTCTTTAAATATCCGTGGTAACAAATATTTTTTAGCAATGTCCTTTTTTTCAAACATTGTATAACTATTAAGTTCAATAACTTCAACCCTATCTATTAAAGTATCTGGTATATCATTTATATTATTAGCAGTTAGTATAAATAAGACATTACTTAAATCAAATGGTTCTTCAACATAATTATCAACAAAATACTTATTTTGAACTGGATCTAATATTTCAAGTAAAGTACTAGCAGGATCTCCCTTATAATCTTTAACCATCTTATCTACTTCATCAATTAAAATAACTGGATTATTGCTTCCACATTTGTTAATTCCTTGAATAATTTTTCCAGGAGAAGCCGCCAAGTAAGTTCTTCTAGACCCTATTAATTCGGTTGAATCATTTAACCCCCCAACACTAATTTTATAAAATTTCCTATTTAAAGCTGTTGCTATTGCCATTGCAATACTAGTTTTTCCTACTCCCGGCGGACCAACAAGACAAATAATTGGACTTGCTATATCTTTATTAATATTTTTAACAGCAACATACTCAGAAATTCTTGTCTTTATTTCTTCCAAGCCATAATGTGATTCATTCAAAACTTTTAAAACTGTGTTAAAATTGGCATTTTCTTTAGTACTTTTATTCCAAGGCAAATTAAGAACATAATCAATATAATTTTGTAAAATACTTATTTCTGGACTAGATTCATTCATATACTCATATTTAACAATTTCATGTTCTAACTTTTCTTTAATTTTTTTACTAATTCTTAACTTATTAAGTAATTCACGAAATTTCATAGCCTCTTCTTCTTGCAAAGAAGTTTCTCCTAATTCTTTTTTAATTACCTTAAGTTTTTCCTTTAATACAAACTTTCTTTGATCATTTACAAGAATTTCCTCTACTTTTTCATCAAGCTCTGCATCAAGTTCTACTAACTTTATTTCTTCATTCATATCCTTGATTAATAATTTTGCTCTTTTAATAGCATTAATTTCTTGCATGTATTCAAGCTTTTTATTAATATCAAAAGGCAAGTAAGAAGCAATAGCATCAGTTACTCTATCCAAATCTTCATTATCTAACACATAAGCAAGTATATCATTTGAAGCGCTATCAGCAGATTTAATATATTTTTTTAAAGTCCCAATAAGTTTTTTTAATATTGCATTTTTTTCTTCTTCAATTAACTTAGGTATTTCAATATACATTACTTCACTATATAAAATATCTTCATTACTACTAAAAAAACGGTTTACTGCTACTCTTTTAATCCCTTGTAAATTAACCACTATACCTTTATCAATAGCTAACTTACTTTTAATACGTGCTATAACTCCAACTTTAGGTAAATCATCAACACTTGGTTCTTCTTCTTTAGCATCAATTGGACTTATTACTAAAACTTCTCCTTTATATTTCAAAGATGCTTCTTTAATAGTTTTTTCGCTAATAATATTATTTAATTCTAATTTTATTTCCTGTTTAGGAAGGATAACTAAATTTTTTAAAATAATAACTGGAACATTAAACATTATTGATTCCTCCCGAACTCAAAAGTTATTATAATAGTTTTAAAAACTTTTGTAAAGAAAAATCACCAATATTTTGTTAGTACATAGACTACTACTAGAATGGAGGATTTTACATGTTTTTATGGTTTACAAATCTGGCTTACCCAATCCAAGCTTTTATTGCGGCCATATTTACTTGGGCAATAACATCTTTGGGAGCTACCGTAGTATTCTTATTTAAAAAAGTCAATAAAAGCGTTTTAGATGCTATGCTTGGATTTGCTGCTGGAGTAATGATTGCAGCCACATTTTTCTCATTATTATCGCCTTCAATAGAAATGGCTGAAGAATTAAATATGATCCCATGGGTAGTTGTATCATTAGGTTTTCTTTGTGGTGGCTTACTACTATTTTTGGGAGATAAATTTTTTGAACTCATAATGCGTAAAAGCAATAAAAACAATGGCAATAAAAGTAGTTTAAAAAGAGCAGTAATGCTTATTTCCTCAATGACTATTCACAACATCCCTGAAGGTATGGCTATTGGTGTTGCATTTGGATCGATTGTCTATGGAATTGAAGGAGCAACTGTTAGCGCTGCTTTAATGCTTGCAATCGGTATAGGTATTCAAAATTTTCCCGAAGGTACAGCCGTTGCCCTACCTTTAAGACGTGAAGGCATGAGTCGTAGTAAAGCATTTTTATTTGGTTGTCTAAGTGGTATTGTTGAACCAATTTCGGCTGTAATCGGAGCAATATTAGTTTTAAAAGTTCAATTTTTACTACCAATTCTTCTTGCTTTTGCTGGAGGAGCAATGGTTTATGTCGTAGTTCAAGAGTTAATACCCGAAAGTCAAACCAACAAAAAAAAGGACCTTATGGCCCTATTCACAATACTTGGCTTCATCGTCATGATGATTTTTGATGTAGCTCTAGGATAGCAAGCAAAAGCTTGCTTTTTTACTGGATTTTAAAAGGATTTGTTTGTGTACCATCTCCCGAAACAAAGCCAGTATCACTAGTTAAATAGAAGGATGGGCGCACCGCATTCGTATTAGTCACATTGCTGTAACTGACAAATCCTGAGTTGGACACGCCAAACACATTGCTCGCAACACTCGAATTGCGAGAAATAGTCCATTCATCTGTTCCTAGGTACATCCAGTTATTATTCCTATTTGTATCATTGGCATAATTATACAGTGTTGTATTCCAATTTTCTGGACTTGCTGCATACCCATAATCACTCACATACATTAAGCCTATTTTTGCCCTATATGTTACGCTGTTTCCATCACTATTTCCTAGTTCTGTTGCATAATATTGTTTTGCGGTATTTGAATTACTCCAAGCCATTCCTCCAACTTTCCATTCATGTTCTGCTATCATATTTGCCCATGTTCCTAAACCACTTAAGTATGTTCCATTTAGTGTCCCAGTATTTAATCTTGTACTACTCCTCGTATTATTATTTCCACTGTCCCACGCCATATTTCCTATGATTATATTTTTTATTAATTTTATTTCTCCATTAAAAACTCCAATTATTCTATATAAATTGTCTACTGGGCATGTTGTTGCATCAGAACCAAAACAAACATAATTATTTGGATTTGCTCCACTATAGCGATAGCTATTATCCCCGATACAAACTTAACTCAAAAAGAATTTGCTAAAAGAATCAATAAATCCGAAGACTGGCAATACTCTAATGAAGCTGGAAGAAGCAGATATTTTTTTAACGATATAATTGAAATTGCTAACACCTATAACTTAGAAATAATAATTAAAGATAAGGAAAAGAAGTAAGACTTAGACACCTTACTTCTTTTAATTTTCATTATTATATAAATCTTTATATATTTTGCAATTTTTTAGTAACTCTTCATGAGTACCACTAGCAGCAACTTTTCCTTTATCAATTAAATAAATAATATCAGCATCAATTATTGTGGAAAGACGATGCGCAACTATAACAATTGTATGATCTTTAACTAAATTATCAATGGCTTTTTTTATCTTGTTTTGATTTTCATTATCTAAAGCACTAGTGGCCTCATCAAATAATATTATTTTACTATTCTTAAGTAAAGCCCGGGCAATAGCTAATCTTTGTTTTTGACCTCCACTTAAGTTTACTCCTCCTTCTCCAATCAAAGTATCATATTTATTAGGCAAACTCATAATATAATCATCGATTTCTGCTAATTTACAATATTTTCTAATTTGATCTAAAGTTACTTTACTATCCATTATCTTAAAATTATCTAAGATACTTTTATTAAATATAAACGGGTCTTGTCTAATTATTGCAATATTTTGATGCATTGCCTCTTCCGTAAAACTATCTAACGGATTATCATCAATTAATATTACCCCTTCTTTAGGTTCAAAATATCTAAGTAATAAATTAAAAATTGTACTTTTACCCTGACCACTTTTACCAACAATAGCAATACTTTTATTACTAGGAATAGTTAAATTAAAATTTTCTAAAATGTTTCCTTCTTCTTCACTATAACCAAATGTTACATTTTTAAATTCAATATTTCCTTTAATGTCTGTCTTATCTAAAGAGCCAAATTCAATATCTTTATATAATTTATTACCTACTATTTCTTGAACTCTTTCAACTGACACTCGCATTTTTTGATAAGAAGTTGAAAAATTCATCAACCATTCAACTAAAAATGTAAAGCGATAAATATAATAAGTCATAGCCATGAAGAAACCCACATCACTTTTTCCTTGAGACATTAAAATAATACAAGTAATAAAAACTACTACTTCCAGTAATGCTCCAAGAGCGTATGCAACACTATAATAATTTTCTTCATCAACCATTTGTTTTTTGGTTTTAATAAACATAATATTTATGATTCTTTTGACAATTTCATTAACTTTTGTTCTTATTCCTAAAGCTCTAATTTCCCTGATTCCGCGGATTGATTCATTAACTTCTGCAATAGTTTTATCTTTTTCTTCTGTAATTTCCCTTTGAGCTTTTTTAATAATTGGCAAAAAAGTTTTGGAAAACAAATAAAATACCACAAAATATATCAATATTTCTAAAGCAACAATATAAGAATTTAATAAAATATAGATAAATATTAAAACTGCTGTAAAAAGAGTAGTAAATACATTAATAAACTGCCGAAATGTATCTGTAATTGTTGCAGAATCATTAACAACACGGTTAATAAATTCCCCGCTTGGCTTGTCTTCAAATGCCCGTGCTGGGAGTAATCCTACTTTATAATACACATCATAACTAATTCGTTCCATTGTATTACTACAAGCTTTTTTAATAAATATTTTACCTAAACGGTCAAAAAATATATTATCAATTAAGGCAAGTAATAAATAAACTACTAATATTAAAACTGCTAATCCAAAAACTTGATTAGTTGCACATTCTACCGCTTCTCCAATTAAATAGCCAAAAGAAACCCCAATAATTGAGCTAAAGAAAATAAAAATAAAAGATTTTATAAAAAGACTCTTTTCATAACGAAAGTACTTTTTAAAAAATTTTAAAACATCTTTTAACTTCATAGTTGCTCACCCTTTTTTATTTTTTCTTTCAATTCAAACAAATAATTTAAAGCCCCTAACGGAGTCATATTCATTACATCTAAATTTTCTATTTGCTTTTTTAATTCATCATTTTGTAATTTTGGCTCACTAAAATCCATACTAAGTTGAACTTTTTCTTCTTGATATTTCTTTTTCGCTCCATTTTCATAATTTTCTAATATTTCTTCAGCCCTTTTTAAAAGTTTATCAGGCATATTAGCAAGCCTTGCTACATGAATTCCGTAACTCTTATCAACAGCTCCGCTTTTAACTTTATGCAAAAAGGTTATTGTATTTCCATTTTCTACTGCACTTACATGAACATTCTTAATATTTTTAAATTTTTTATCTAACCTAGTTAATTCATGGTAATGCGTTGAAAATAAAGTGTAGGATTTGATATTTTCACTAATGTATTCTAGTATAGCTTGAGCTAGACTCATTCCATCATAAGTAGCAGTTCCTCGACCCAGTTCATCAAATAATATCAAACTATTTTCTGTTGCATTACATATCGCATTACAAGCTTCTTTCATTTCTACCATAAATGTTGATTCACCACTAACTAAATCATCACTTGCTCCAATACGTGTAAATATCTTATCTACAATAGGCAAATTAGCACTTTCCGCCGGAACAAAAGAACCAATTTGGGCCATAATTATAATTATAGCCAGTTGCCTCATATAAGTAGATTTACCACTCATATTTGGGCCAGTTATAAGTAAAGTGTTTACATCACCATCCATTATACAATCATTTGGAACGTATTCACCCTTGCTAACAATCTCTACCACAGGATGTCGACCATTTTTAATATTAATAATACCATCATCATTTATTTGTGGTTTAACAAAATTATATTCTTCACTACAAACAGCTAAAGAAACAAGGCAATCAAGTTCACTTAACTTATCTGCTGTCTTATTTAACTCTGGAACTTCTTTTTTTATTTTTTCTCTAATTTCACAAAATAAATTATATTCTAAATCCATTATATTTTCTTCAGCATTCAATATTAAAGCTTCTTTTTCCTTTAATGCCGGGGAAATATATCTTTCACAATTAGTTAATGTTTGCTTTCGATACCAATTAAATTCATCTTTAACTAGATTTTTTTGACCATTTGGTACCTCAATATAATAGCCAAAAACTTTATTAAAGCCTACTTTCAAACTTTTAATACCCGTTTCTTCTTTTACTTCTGCTTCAAATTTAGCAACAAAATCTTTACCACCACTACGAATACTTCTAAGTTCATCTAATTCTTTATTATATCCTTCCTTAATAATGTATCCTTCACGAACACTTACTGGTGGATCTTCAGCAATTGCATCTTCTAACAAACTATAAATTTCATTATGTGTTTTTATGTCATAATTAAACTTTAACTGCCCAATTATATCTCTTATCTTAGGCAAAACTGCTAAACTATTTTTTAATTGCAACAAATCTCTAGCATTTAAACTTCCATTAATAACTTTTCCAGATAATCTTTCAATATCATAAACTTCATATAATAAATTATTCAATTCTTCTTTTAATATAAATTCATTATTTAATACTTCAATCTTAGCATATCTATCTAATATAATTTGCTTATTTTTTAGTGGATTTAATATCCAGCTTTTTAATTTTCGGCTTCCCATTGCAGTCCGACATTTATCTAGTAACCATACCAATGAATAAGTTCTTTCTTTAAGGCGTATAGTTTCTACTAATTCCAAATTTCTAACAGTATGTACATCCATATCAACATAATTATTTTTTATTATTATTTCAATATGTTCAATATGACTTAAATCCTTTAACTGACGAACACTCAAATAATAAAACAAGTGTTCAACACCACTCTTAACTCTTTGGTCAGTTATGGTATTTAATAACTCTTGATATTTATCTATAAGCAACTCACTATTTATTGTAACTTCAATATTATAAGTATTTTTAAGCAAATCAATTAAAGCCGTATTTAAATTATCTAATAATACCACTTCTTTAATATTATAATTAAGTATCTCGTTTAATAATTTATCAGTATCATTTTCAATACTAAGAGACGCTAAATAACCTGTTGAGATATCTAAAATAGTTAAAATAATAATATCTTGAAAAAATAAAACACCAGCAATATAGGAAGAATCTCTTTCATTTAATAAATCATTGTCAGCGATTGTTCCTTTACTAATTACATCTACAATTCCCCTTTTTACCATTCTATTACCGGTGGTTTTAGGATCTTCCAACTGTTCACAAATAGCTACTCTATAACCTTTGTTAACCAGTTTTTCAATATAATTTTTTACATTGTTGTGAGGAACACCACACATTGGAACTCTTTTTTCTAAACCAGCAACTCGTCCGGTTAAAGTAAGTTCTAGTTCTCTTGATGCAATTAAAGCATCATCAAAAAACATTTCATAAAAATCCCCCAAACGATAAAAAACCAGCTCTTCTGGATATTTATCTTTAATATCCATATATTGTTGCATCATTGGACTTAATTTATTTCTATCAACTTCACTACGTTTCATAATACTTCTAAAACTCCTAGAAAGTATTATAGCACGTAATTATTCTTATTTACAAACTTATTTTTTTCTTTTTTAAAATATATTTATCTATCTTGAATTCTATTTGTGTATCTGGTACAGCGATATCAATTGAATCATTTGTAACTTTTACAGTTATTACTTCCATATCATTTTTAATTTCTAAAGCTATTAATTCATCAATTAATTGATATCCTTCTGGAGCTTTTACCTCTCTTAAAAAATATTTGCCTAAACTTAAATTACCAATATAGATTCTACCTGTATCATCAGTTGTAGCAGTTGTAACTTCTTCCATATCTTCATTATAAAGCGCAAACTCTGCTCCTGCTAGCACTTGAGCATTTTCATCAACCTTAATTATTTCTATTGCTCCTTTTTCTTTATAATTAATTAAACTTTTTTCAACTAATGCTATTTTATTATCTTCTAGCTTAAGTTCAATTTCATAAACATTTTGATCAAGTATATAACCATCAATTGTTTCTAATTCCTTTAAATTATATTTCCCTTCCCTAAGATTTGAAATATAAGCTTCACCATTTTCATCAGTTTTTAATATATCAACTAAAGTTCCGTCGAGTTTATAAAGGCCAAAAATACAACCTTGCAAAGGCAAAGTTTCTTCATCAGTTTTTAATATCTTAATTCCTCCTAAAACAGGCTTGTTTAAAAATTGAACAGTAATATCCAACTCATCATTTACCTCGAAATATATTTCTTCACTATTTAATTCATATCCCAAGATAACTTGATTAGGGTCTTCAACAATTTTATATTGGCCTTTTTTAAATATATAATCAGTCTCTAAGATTCCTTCATTATTTGTAACACCCTCATATACTAACTGCGAAGTATTAACATCATATATTAAAAATCTAATACCCGCAATTTTTACTGGTTCTTTGCTAATTGCATCTATTTTAACAAGCTTTAATTTAGCAGCTTCTATATTTAAGGAAATTTCATGCCTAACATCACTAACTGAACCTGCAGTCATTATACTTTGACTTCCTGAAGCAATATATATAATTGGTAAATTTTCGTAGTTATCATTAATTCTTTCTAATATTATTTTTTCGTCTTCTAAGTTATCTGCATTAATAACTAAAGTATTTCCAACTATACTAGCTTTAGATGAGCCTATAACCTTATACTCACTTAAGACATTATTACTATCTTCAATAATAGCAGTTTCGCCATACATCAAACTTATATTATCGATATTTGGCACTACATTATGTTTACTTACTAAATCTTCTATTTCGGCGATTTCTCTTTGAAATAAAGTCTCATCATTTGAGCCACCTAAAGTGTTAGTAAAATAAAATTGGGAACTCGGATCAACTGTTCGCCATATTAACATTTGAGTTACATAATACCAATAATCTGCTGTGTGATCTTTATATTGATATCCATAATAAGCAATTAATGTCACTTTATCCCAAGTATCCTTACTAATATTTAAAACAGTAAAATCTTCATAGCCAACATAATCCTCAGTATTAATTAAAACAAAAGGTTCTAAACAATAAACTACCTTGTTATCACTAGCCCTTCTAATAAATCCTCCTTGTTTAACAGTTTCCGTTCCATCACTAGCTATCTTCCGGATATAAATTCCGGGAATTTTATCCCCCACATAAATTTGCTCTTCCATAGCATCAACACTAAAAAATCCCCCTAAAAATATTACTACCAAAAAAATAATTTTCTTAATAATTTTGACCTCCCTTCTTTTTTTAGTAGCCTTTAAATATTTACATAATGTTACCTCCTTTCATATATATATACATCCCTAAAACTCTGATTTCCTTTTTTATCCATTAAAAAATTCAAATAATTTAATTATCTGAATTTTT
>CALVVI010000036.1 GCA_944363815.1 uncultured Bacilli bacterium
ATATTTTTATTTTTCATATACTACCTCTATTCTATAACGACAGTATATCATTAAATTGTATTAAATTGCCCCGGAAATTTTTTTACACCCTTTTTTCGATTACTAATTGAAAAATGAACTTATATATGTTAAACTAAATCATAGGTAGGTGTCGATATGTCGAGATTTAAATACTTTTTAATAGCAGTCTTTGCTTTTGGTTTATTTATAGCTTCTCCAAAAGCTGTAACTTGTAGTTACGACAAGCGAGCGGAACTAAATAGTGAAGCATCAAACATAACAGCGAATTATGAAGTTGTAACTATAGAAGCGGATTATAATGAGCATGGATATCAAGGGGATCCCTCATTGCTAGAAAGTGAAGAACCAATTACAATAGAAGTCTTGCAAGTAAATATTTTGAATTTAACCGAAAATTTTTATGCTGAAGTTACAAATAGTTTTGATGAAACTACAACAACTTATAACTATTCAGATACTGATAACGGAAATATTTCGATAATTTGGGAAAACACTTTGGAACTTACAACATATACTATTGAAATATATTCATCAGATATAACGGGTTGCGAAGGAAATTTGATTAGAACATTAAGGGTTTCGCTTCCAAGATTTAATAGATATTCAGACTATGGTATATGTAATCAGATACCTGATTACTATATGTGTCAAAGATATGTGACTTATGCACCGGTAGATTTTGCTGAATTTTCTAATAGTGTTTTAGAAGAAGTTGAAAGAGTAGAACAAGAAGAACAGGAAGAAAGTAGAGAGCTTTCTTGGTATGAGTCAATATGGAAGTTTATAGTTGATAATAAAGTGCCAATAATCATAGGTGCTGTATCAATTGTAGTAATTGGTGGGGTTGTGGCAATAGTAATTGTTAGAAAACGTAGGAGAGATGAAATATGAAAAAAAGTTTAAAAGTTTTATTAATTGTTTTTATGGTTTTGGTTGGTATACAAAATGTAAATGCCCTTGATACGACAAAGGGGGCTGCGTATACATATGGTCATGAAGTAGATATCAGAGTAAATGGTTTAACCAGTGGCGGAATGGAGGTTTTTAATACTCACTTCAGTCTTTCAAAAGATGGTGTTAGTTATCCAGCAGTATGTTTAGAAGCATATAAGCCTGCTAATATGTCATCTTATTATGTAGCTAGCGTACTTGGAGATTCTACGTTGTCTGAAAAGGAACGAGCAATTGAATACGGCTTGATGGAAATTTTAGCTAAAGGATACAATGTTGATAACACTTCTTTTACTGGAAGTTTTGGAACAATTAGTGGCAATGAATTGTTTATTGCTACAAGTACTGCAGCAAGAGCATATGCCACTTTATTAACTAGCAAGCTTGGTGGTGGAACTTTGTCTTTTAATGGTGATAAATTGCAATCAGGTTATGCAACTGCAGCGTCTGAATGGGCAGCACAATATGCGCTTGCTGATGTTAATAAATTACTAGGCACAAGCTGCACAAATGCCGGATGCTTAAGAACTGCAATAAGAGCTCATGGTTATTATTGGTATGACACAAATGCTAAACTAGTTTCAAATGGAAGCGCTAGTGCTAATAGAGTTTATAATGCTGCTAGAGAATTATTCTTAGCTGGTGTTGAAAAAGCAATTTCTGTATTAAATGGTGAAGATAGTGCTGGAAATGGACAAGTTGAAGTTTCAGTAAAAGAAATCAGTAAGACAGTAATCGAAAGAACAGCAGATGAAACTCAAGAATATATAAATATCAATGCGGATATTGCAAACTTTACTGATGAAAATTATTTAAACAATTTCCAATTTGTATGTAATAATTGTTCATCAAGTGGAATTACTTATAATTCTATGGAATACTATAATGAAAATAATGAATGGGTTACTCTTACTCCAGATGTTGATATTTCAAAAGTAATTGAACCAAATGAAGAAGGAGTTAGAACTGGAACAATAAAAATAAGAATTCATATTACTAAATTAGTTTCAGATGATGAAGATGAATGTAATCCTGCTAATTATAATGTAACTTATCAATATTATGATCCATCAGTTGAATATGTAGGCATTCGTTTGGATTCCAAAACTCCTCTTACAGACCAACAAGTAGTTATTCTCGATAAAGTTGATGCCTATGTAGTTGATGGTAGCTTAACCGGAACTACTCCAAATGCTGGAACTTCTGGGGATGCTACTATAGATTGTGCTGAACCAGTATGCGATACATCAATTTCTGTTCCAATTTGTAGTGACGATGAAAACGAAGCAATTTCTGAAGTAATAGCACCAGAACAAATAAAAAAATGTATTTTAGACAATGTTGATGATGCAGGAAATGATTATAGACTTGTAGAAGACGGGATAGAAAATGACTATTGTGAAATATTCTGTAAAGAAGATTATAAAGATGTTATTGATGATGGTATTCCTGGCGGAATAAAATTAAATCCGGAAGTTAATGACGTTGAATGCGGGGGCTTCTTCCAATTAACTAGTCATATTGAAGGACAGAAAGATTGTTACACTGGCGGAGACACTTCCGATAAACGAATTAATAAAGAAAAATATGCTCAAGATATAATTCAAGCACAACGTAAGATGATTGAAGGTTATGATAAGTTCTTGAAAGCTGAAGCGGCAATGAATACTATTACTTCGTCTGGCCCTGATACCTGTGGCTGTATTGAATATAGTTCTACAGGAAGTTATGCTGGCTTTGAAGCTGTAGTAACAGACGAAGAAAATGGTATTGTAATATCTCAAGGCGCAACTCATAGTTATAGTTATACCTCTTCTTGTAAAAATTGTGATGCCGAAATTGATGAAGAAGGTAATATAACTTGTAATCCATCTTGTACACCTGGAACAGAAGCTGAAGTAATTAAAAATATTGAAAAAGATAAAGCCGATGGAATTTCTGAAATGGAAAGCGGATATGAAACTTATAAAAATGTAATTAAAGCTTACAATGGTTGTACAGCTGCATGGTCAATAGAATTTCCATTTGAACAAAGATTAAAATTCTTCTATACGGAATATCATTATGAAGATCAATATGCTCCATATTACGATATAATCTCAAGAGCAGATGACGCTAAATCGAAATACTATTTAGAAGCTCAAGAAGAAACTTTAAAAGAAGAAACAGAAGTGGAAATTTGTAAATCTTCAACGAGTCAAGAATACGAATGTGAAGGTGATGCCGCAACATTTGATTCAATGAATGTTTCAGTAGATGAATGGAACTATGCTGCTGAATATGGCGGAGCTGTATATACTAATAGAACATTTACAATTTGTGATGAAAGCGGTTGCGAAAGCGATGACCGAATGATATCTGATGCAACGTTTATTAGAAAGTCAATTAAAAAAGCTCAAGATTATATAACTCCAACAGTATTCTATCAAATAGAAGCTAATGGAAAAATAACAGTAAATGAAGGTTATGTTGGTGATAAAGTAAAACTAGATGCTTTAATCAATTCTTTACCAGTTTCAACAAGTACAACTGGTGGTGGACTATATCAATTATTACTAGAAGATCTTGGTGAATTCTATAACCCAAAAGATGCACTTGATAGAGATTTAAAAGGTAGATTAATTGATTTCGAAGGTGGTAATGAAGAAAAGAGTGTTGCTGTAGCAATAGGAGATTCTGGCATTAAAGTATTTGATGGTGAATACACTTGTCATTATTATTCGCCTTGTCGTCCAAAAGAATGTCCAGATTGTGACTTCGTATGTGATGAGGAAGGATGTACTTGGGGCCCTCCAGGATCATGTCCAAATTGTGTGTTTGAATGTGTAAACTGTGTTTTTGACTTAGATGAATTGCAATTAAACTTTAAACCAATTTCAACAACTGACTTTAACTCTTCAAATAGAGAACCAGGTTACAATTGGCTAACCGAAGAAAGCGCTAGTAATTGGGAAATTAATACCAGCTTAGAAGCTTTAGAATTGTTAATGGATAAAGCTGAGCTAACCATAAACGAAATAGAAGAAGAAAATGAAACAATATATGATAAAACTGGAGATGATTCCCAACTAAACTTTAGTATAAGAATGACTAACAATGTAATCGACTACCTAAAAGAATACAATAAAGAAGCAGAAAAAGATGGTGGCTATGCTAATGATTCCCTAACTTGTTATTCTGCAACAATTGATGGAAAACAATATGCTAATATTTTCTGTTATAGTGAAGTTATTGATGAATTAGTTACTGACTTTGGTGATTTAATAACTGTTAAAAACAGAACTCCAGAAGGTAGTCGTAGTGATGAAAATAATGCTGCAAATTCTAGTGGCTATTGGTCACTTTGGGATTGGGAAGAACCAGCTAGAGATGTTAATGGTCAATATGCAATAATTGGTGGACCATCATGGAAGTAGGGGTGAATAGTAAATGAAAAATGCTTTGTGGGGATACTGGCTAGTTTTACTTGGAGTTTTCATAGTAATAATAATGCTTTTAGTTCAAAATTTAACGACAACTAATACCCAAGATTATTATTTAGTAAAAGAAATTACTGAAGCAGCAATGGTGGACGCAGTAGACTATTCATATTACCGTACTTATGGTGAAATAAAAATTAACAAAGAAAAATTTATTGAAAGTTTTTTAAGAAGATTTTCTGAAAACGCATCGACATCTACAGTTTATACAGTAAGCTTTTATGGTGTTTACGAAGCCCCACCAAAAGCTAGTGTTGAAGTAAAAAGTAAATCCAATACTTTCAATGTTATGGGAGATTCTGATACGTTCGATATGGTAGAAAGAATTGATGCAATTGTTGAAGGTAATACATTAAATTAATTGAAAATGGAGGAAGAATAAAATGGGAAGTTTATTAAACACATTTAAAAAATTCTTTACAAATAAAACAACCGTTACAATTCTTGGTGTAGTAGTAGGAGTGGCAGTGTTATTTGGTTTTTATACATATAGAGTCAATAATGCTGTCAATCCTACTCGGGTTCCAGTAGCTACTAGAACAATTGCTGCCACAGAAGAAATTACATCAGATGACATAAGGATGGAAGAAATAGGTAGTAGTTTTCTAACCGATGATATAATTACAAGCACCAATGACTTAGTAGGTAAATATATAAATACCGGAACATCCATTCCGGAAGGTGGGATGTTTTATACTAGTCAAATAGTAGAAAAGGAAGAACTTCCAAATTCTATTTTTGATGAAATTCCCGATGGTTATACGATTTATCAATTGCGAGTTAATAATGAAAGTACTTATGCTAATTCGATATTTCCAGGAGACCGTATTGACTTATTTATGACTACAACCCAAGATGATTTAATTTACTTTGGTGAATTCATTCGTAGTATTGAAGTATTAGCAGTAAGAGATGCCAATGGTGAAAATGTTTTTGATGTAACAAGTGGAAGAACACCTGCTTGGTTGCTATTCGCTGTACCAACAGATATGTATCGCTATTTAAAAGTTGCTGAATATATTGCTAACGTTACTATAACTCCAGTCCCACGTAATAGAACTTACAATACAGAAAGTGGGTCTACTGAAATAACTAATGAAGAATTGTTACAAATGATCCAAAGCCATATCATGGATATGGGCGTAGAATATTAAGGAGGCTAAAATGGGGAATATAATTCAAGGTATTAAAAATGTATTGTTAAATCGCAATACTGTAACTATTTTAGCTGTTATAGCTGGAGTAATTGCTTTATGGTTCTTCTACGATATGACTCTTAGCAATGCTATTGATCCGCAACGAGTTCCAGTAGCAACAAGAACAATCACTGCTAAAGAAATGATTACTGCTGAAGATTTTGAATTTGTTGAAATAAACAGTGAATTTTTAAACAATGCAAATGTTATTACTAATAGTAATCAACTTGTAGGTTATTATGTAAAAAATGAAACTTCAATAACTGAAGGAGCAATGTTTTATCGGGAACAAGTTGTTGAAAAAAGTGAATTAAAAGAAAGAGAACAAGAAGATTTACCAAATGGTTATACTCTTTACTGGTTACAAGTTGATAATAATAGTACTTATGCTAATTCAATTTATCCAGGTGATAAAATAGATTTATGGCTTAAGGCTGAAATAACTAATTCTATCGTATATGATGAATTTATTAACAGTATTGAAGTATTATCCGTAAAAGATTCAACAGGTCAAAATGTCTTTGATGCTAATAACGCCGGCCGTGAACCAGAATGGTTAGCATTTGCTGTAACTACTGAAATGTTTGAATACTTAGAACTTATTGAAAGAATTAGTGGGATGCAATTATTCCCAGTACCTAGAAATGAGCTTTATACAACTGAGGGAGCTGAAGTATCTTATTCAAATGAAGCTTTAAAAGGATTGATTGAAAGTTATGCTGGATTTACTCCAGGAACAACATCAACTGCAACAAGCGACCAAAATACTTCAAATCCAACAGAATAGAATTAGAATTTAAGAGGTGACAAAAGTGAACGATGCTATATTTTCACAAATAGATTTTGGGCCTTTAAAAGAGTTTTTAGAGGAAGATAATATTACCGACATATCATATTCTAACGGTGGTCAAGTGTGGCTAAAAACTCTTGATAAAGGTGTTTATCGGGTTGATAGACCAGAGATTAATAATGCTTTAATGGAAAAGTTAGCTTTTCAATGTTCAAATGTTATGGGGAAAACGTTTAATATGGCTCACCCATTCTTAGATGCTGAATCAGCTGAACTTCGGCTTAACTTTGTCCATGATTCTATTGCTACTAATGGTATTGCTTGTTTGATAAGAAAGACGCCTGCCAAAATCCGTCTTAACAAAGAAAAGCTTATTAATGAACAATATGTAACTGAAGACTTACACGACTTTTTAATGACTTGTGTTGCGGGACATTGCAATATTATTGTAAGCGGTGAAACTGGTTCAGGTAAAACCGAACTTGTAAAATATTTAGCTAGTCATACTAAAGAAAATGAAAAAATTATAACTATCGAAGATACTCTAGAACTTCACTTAGATAAAATTTTCCCACATCGCGATATTGTCGCAATGAAAACTAATAACATTGCTTCGTACTCTGATGTTTTAGTAACCTGCATGCGGCAAAACCCACGTTGGATTTTACTATCCGAAGTTCGTTCTGCTGAAGCTGTTACTGCTGTACGTAACTCTATATCATCAGGGCACAACATTATTTCCACAATCCACTCTGATAGAGCGTTAAATATTCCAATGCGTATGTATAGTTTGCTTGAAAGCAGCCAAGACGTTGAACAATTTTTAAACTCAATTCACCGTTATGTACAGATAGGGATTCATGTTAAGGGTTATATGAGTAAAGAACTTGGAAGATTTCAACGGGAAATAATCGAAGTAGTAGAATTTTATGTTAATGAAAAAAATGAATCAAAGGCTAATATAATTTTCAAAAAAAGCCTTGATGGCAAGTATAATTTCAATAATCCTACTAAGTACTTAATTGATTATTTAGGAGTTCAAGGGGTAGAAATTAAAGAAGATTATTTTGTAAAATCTAAAAATTCAGCAGTTGAAAATAATGCACCATCAGAACCAGCAATTGAAAGTTTATAAAAGTGAAAGGAGTAGGAAATGGGCACGTTTTTAGAATTAATAATTTTATTGCTAATAGCAGCATTTGTTCTCATTTATCGCCGTAATCCTGGTGAAAACGTTTACAAATTTGTTGCTGGTAATGCTACTAGAATATATGATAAATATGCCCCTTATTCATTTAAAATGGTTAGGGAAAAAGCTATTGAACTAGGTCAAGAATATAATACTAGACAATATATTACTCAAGTAGTTTTAATTGGTGGTATTGCTGCTTTAGTTGGTTATTTTTACTTTTACAGTATCATTATAGCAGCAGTTTATGCTATTGCAGCAATTGCTTTTATACCATATTTAGCATATTTACGCTGCCAAAGGATATATAGTGAATATATATTTGAACAAATTCAAACCTATACTACTAACGTTATAATGGAATTTAACACAACACAAAGTTTTGTAAAATCTCTTGAAGGTGTAAGGGACTCCGGAATTTTGGAAAATCCAGTTTTAGAAGATGTCAAAAAAATGATTGATATGTCATATCAAAATGGTACTATTGATGAATCATTGCAATATTTTAATAGTAAGTATCCTTATTATATGGTAAAAAATATGCATCAATTATTCTTGCAAATTACTAAAGAAGGAGCTAGAGACTCTGGCCAAGCTTTAGAAAATATGTCCCTTGATATCGACGCACTAGTTGAAGGTGTTTATCGTGACCAAATGGACAGAAAAAACTTTCATGGCCGTTTTATCCGATTTGGCTTAATTTTATATTTGCTAGTCATTGTTTTAAGATATATGCTTGGTGAAGAAAATTATATCGAACTATTAGACATGTGGTATGTTCAGTTAATATTACATGCTATTGTATTGATTAATGCCTTCTTCTTAATAACTGGTGAAAAATACTATAATGAAGATGTGGGGGTAGAATAATGCAAATAGAAATTATTATAATCGCTATAATTGTTTTCCTAATCATGACTCTTGGAGGACAAATAAATATTAATCAAATGATTAGTGATAATCAAATGCTATTCTTACGTCTTAAAGAAAGTGACTGGGATTTCTTTGTTAGAGCCAAATATGGTAATAATGTTAATCCAGATTATCTCTTTAATAAAAGAATTAAAAACGCACTGTTAGTAATGATTTTAGTCTTCTTCTTTATGATTCAAGACTTAAATGCCGTTAAAGTACTAATTATCTTTGTAGTAGGTATTTTTATATTTAAGATGCCATACAACGATATTAAAAAATTCTATAATCAACATATGCACCAAATTGATTCAATGCTACCTCATTATTTAAAAAATTTAGAAATTTTAATTCAACACTATACAGTGCCTGTAGCAATAGGTAAATCAATGGAAGATGCTCCCGAAATATTTAAAGAAGGATTACAAGAAATGATAGATGCAATCAATTCTGGTGATGATTCAATTGAACCATATATGAATTTTGCTAGAAAATATCCTGTCCGTGATTCAATGCGTATGATGCGGCTTTTATATCGTTTAAGTTTAGGACGTCAAGAAAGAAAACAAGAACAAATATTGACTTTCTCTAGATCAATTTCAAGCCTTCAACAAAAGGCTAGAGAAACTCGTTACAAAAATCGTCTAGAAAAAATGGAAAATAAAACTATGAGTATGTTGATAACCACTGGTTTTGGGGTAATGATTCTCTTGATTCTAGCGGTTATTCAATTAATGAATGTCTAATTTACATAAATCAATACAAAAAATTTGATATTTTAAAAAAAATAAGTTATAATAAAAATAAGAAATAAGGAGGAAATAATTATATGAAAGAAGCTACTGGAGAACTAAATATGACGGTTGTAACTGTTGTTGCCATAGCAGCAGTAGCAGCATTCTTTTATGCATTTGTTTGGCCAGCAATTCAAGATAGTATTCAAAAAAATACTTACTGTGCTCAATCTCAATGTACTAATTGCGTTGACCAAGGTGATGGTAACCAACTATGTGATTGCGTTTATTATGATGCTGAAGGACAAGTAGAATGGGAAGGTAAATGCTCATTAACTGACGAAACAAATTAGTATAGAAGTGAGGTAATAAAGAATGAAAGAGGCAACCGGAGAACTGAATATGGCAGTCGTTGTAGCGATATGCATTGCGATCTTGGCTGTCTTTTTTTTCAGTTATATATGGCCAATTATGGATAGTAATTTTGAAAAAACTGCTCAATGTGGCAAAGCGGTCTGTGATTGTAGCGAGCGAGTAAGTATTGATGGTATCGAATATTGCACTTGCTGGACGGAAGAAAATCCTGACCAAACTTTTAATTGTGTTTTTAGAGGATAGTGGTGGATAAAGATGAAAGAATCAATTAGTGCAACAACCATATTTCAAATAGTAATTCTATTTATTTTACTATTTACAGCTATTATGTGTTTAACGATAAATAATTCTAATGCCTTTGGAGTTAAAGATGAAATTATCAATATCATTGAAATGAATAATGGTAACTATTTATCTGATGATAATAATACTTTAAGTGAAGAAATTGTAGATGCTATTTCAGCAAACTCATATCGAACAACTGGTATTTGCGATTCAGGATTTCAGGGTTTTGAAAGAAATGGTGAACCTGTAAGTTCAGGAGAAAGAGCCTCAGTTTGTATTCGCAAAGTTGAAGTTACTACTGCTATTGATAATTATTTAACAAGCATTTTAGGAAGCACCGTTGTAACAGATGAATTTGTACCAGGTAGTTATTACCAAATAGTTGTATTTTATCAACTAGATTTACCCGTTATAAGACAAGTATATAATTTTCAAACAAAAGGCGAAACTAGAATAATTTATCTTAATGATGGAACAACTAAGATGCAACCAATCAATTTTAAACCTAAAAACAAATATAAAAATAATACTGGCGTAACTACATTAACTCCAACAGGTAATACTGGCGGTAGTGGAGGAACAGTGAGCCCAGCGGGTTTTACTATTAGAACTACGAAGCCTGATAGAACTAATTCAATTTATTACAATCAATCTAATAATCAATTAGCATATTCCGATTATGAAGGAGAATGTGCATGGTATGCTAGATATCGGGCTGAAGAGATTCTAAAAGAAACTGGTCTTTGGTCTTCAAAGCCATGGACATGGGCTCCAAATGGCGGAGCATATTGTAATTATGGCTCTAATTTTACCAAATCTAAAAATTACAATGCCCCAAAGCCTGGAGCATTAATGGTATGGGGAGTAGGAACTAATTCCTCACCAGGTCATGTCGCTGTTGTGGAAGAAGTATATGATGATGGTACTGTACTTATATCAGAAGCTTATATTGGCCTTGGTAGAGTCGGAGAAGTAACTGGTGGTTTAAGTAATTACGATATTTTGTTTAGTTATATGGATTCTCGCGGGGGAAGAAATAATCCGGTTGGTTGGAAAAATGGCCGAAAATATAATTGTGAAAAAACGGGTTGTTTTAGAACTATGCATTTAACTAAATCTCAGATGAGCTATTATATGGGAGCAAGTTTTAATTGTTATATATATTTACTTGACTGATAAAATAAAAAGGAGGTAAAAATGAGAGAAACGACTGGATCTATGTGGATTTTTCAAATGATGTTGATATTCATTCTTATTTTTGCCTGCTTTCTTTGTTTGGTAATTAATTATTCCAAAGCATATAGAGTCAAAAATGAGATGTTATCAATTATTGAAGAATATGAAGGAGTATCAAAAACTTCTCAACAAATCATCGATAACTACTTAATGAGTCAATCATATTTAACGAAAGGTAATTGTCCAGAAGGCTGGTTTGGAGTAGATGCTACCAGAGGAACATATGAAGAATCTAATGGACGGCAAGCATTTAGCTATTGTTTTGTCGAAAACGAAGATGAAAATAATTATATATATTATGATATAATGGTCTTTTACCAATTTAACTTACCGTTTTTAGGGGATTTTATGCGTTTCCGTGTTGAAGGTACAACCGATACTTTTGTAGGAAATGAAAATAGATATCAGAAAGGATAATCAAATATGAATGTAATAATTTCCAATAAATATCAAGCATTATTAGCTAGTTTAGATATAGATGTTATTAAAAGTATTAATGGTGAATTTAGTGTAGATGAATTAGTAGCTCAATTTTCAAATTTTTATTACAATAAAATGATTATTGATATAACTGCTATTAAAGGATACCAAAATATCAATGTTATCCAAAACTTATCAGTAAATTTTGATATGTCTAAAGTAATATTATTGCTAGATGATTCTGAAAGAGTAAATTCTCCAGTATATTTATCCCAACTGGTATCTATGGGCATTTATAATTTTACATCTAATGTAAATGTTGTGAAATTTCTAATAGATAACCCTAATACTTATAAAGATGTTGCTTCATATCATAATATAAGTGGCTTTAAAAAACCAACTCTCAACGAACATTCTGTTGATAACACAGTAGGAAAGATTGGTCAAAAAATACTGGGATTTAGAAATGTAACAGAACATGCCGGAGCTACTACTTTAATCTATTTACTTAAAATTCATTTGGAAAAATATTATAAGGTTAAAGCCGTTGAAATAGATGGAAATGATTTTACTTATTTTAACGATCGCGACTTAGAAAGTGTATCTACTGTAGAATTTGGAGATTTTCTTGCTCGCAATGCAACGCTTGATGTTATTTTAGTAGATTTAAATGAAAGTAATATGACCAAATTCTGCGATGATATTATCTATTTAATTGAGCCAGGAAGGATACAGTTAAATAGACTTATACGTAATGACAACAATATTTTTGAAGAGTTAAAAAGTAAGAAAATAGTTTTAAATAGAAGTGTATTAAGTGCTAAAGATGTAGAAGACTTTGAAAAGGAAAGCGGTAGTAAAGTATTTTATAATCTACCATATTTAGATGACAAACTAGACAATCAAGCAATAATTAACGACTTTCTTTTGAATTTAGGTTTTAGTAGAGTCGAAGAAGAAAAAGGAAAATCGGGGTTGTTCAGCGTATTTAAATAATTAGTAGTGAGGTGAGTAATTTGGATTTTTGTTATAAAACAGCAAATATATGGCAAATTATTGGATATGTTTTTTTAATATTAAAAGTAATAATACCTTTAATATTAATAATTTTGGGTATAATTGACGTAGGCAAAGCGGTAATTTCTAGTGATGAAAAAATTATCAAAGATGGTGTATTTTCCCTATTAAAAAGAATAATAGCGGGAATAATTATATTCTTTATTCCTACAATTATTAGAATAATATTTAGTTTTGTTGCTGGATTTAATGAAGAAATTCAAGAAGATTTTGGAAATTGCTTTGACTGTCTGACTAATCCGAATGGTGAATGTGACACCAGTTATGATGATGGTATATTTCCAACGTCAAATTAGCATTTTTATTCCGTAAACAATTGACAATAACAAATATATAATGTAAAATAAAGCTATAAAGAGAGGAGTTTATTTTATGACAGATCCAACAAATTTTTGTAGAGAAACCGTAAATATATGGCGTACAGTTGGCTATTTCTTATTAATATTTAAAATAGTAATTCCATTAATCCTTATTATTTTAGGAATGGTAGATTTAGGAAAGGCTGTAATATCTAGTGATGATAAAGCTATATCTAAGGCAGCTAAATCATTATTGATGCGTATAATTGCTGCAATATGTATTTTCTTTATACCAACTATAGTATCATTTGTTATTAATCTTGTCGATGGTACCTTAGGTGCTAATTATGAGATTTGCGCTAATTGTATATCTAATCCTGGAGGAACCTCCGGCGAAGGTGCTTGCGGAACTGTTTATAACCAAGAATTTGGTTCAGGTTCATAATATTTATAGTTTTTAGATAATTAGTAGTAGTATGTTTTTGGACATACTACTTTTTTCTTGAAGATATTCACAAAATATTTTATACTTATAGTAGAGTAGGTGTGAATATGA
>CALVVI010000037.1 GCA_944363815.1 uncultured Bacilli bacterium
TCTTTTCCTTTATTTATAAGGGTTATAAGCAACTTTACATAATTATTACCTGTGTCTATACTGTATTCATACTACTCGCTGACGCATTCCTCCGGATAGTTGATGCGGATATTTTTCTAAAAAATCCTTAAGTCCATACTTTTCTAATAAATACTTGGTATAAGCAATATTATCAGGAGTAAGTTCATGTCTTATATTTAATCCTAAAAGAGCATTATCTAATATATTTAACCAAGGAAATAAAGCATCTTCTTGTAACATATACCCTACTTTTAATTTCTTGTTTTGAATAATGTCTCCAGAACTTTTATCATCTAGATTCGCTAGTATATTTAAAACGGTAGATTTACCACAACCAGAAGGCCCAATAATGCATAAAAATTCTCCTTCATAAACATCAAATGATATATTGTCGATGGCTTTTACTTCACCCATCTTAGTATGATAATTTTTACTTAAATTTTTTACTTCTAATAATTTATTCTTCATAGAAATTATTTACTAGATCTTCGTAAGGTACATAATCACTCAAAAGATCAAAGTCTATTAAAAAGTCTTCTAAATTAGTAAACAATTTTTCACTAACAAATGGGGTTTCTAACCAACAATCATATTCTTTATAACGATCAATCATTAAAGCAAGTTCACTTACATCAGTATCTGGAAATTGATCGATGATATCTTCAGCAACTTTAGTAGCATCGTTTTCTAATGTGTAAGTTATGGCTTTGGCTATTGCTTTAGTAAATCCTTCAATTATTTCTGGATTTTCTTCGATATAACTTTTACGAGCATAAAATGCTGTATAAGGAACTTCGCCACTCATTACTCCAACACTAGCAACAACATGCCCATAGCCATTTTCTTCAAGTGATGTTGCATTTGGTTCAAATAAATTGACAAAATCTCCAGTTCCTCCGATGAATGATCCGGACAATGCTGCAAATTCTACTGAGTAATTGATATTTATTTTATCAATATCTATCTCCATATTTTTAAGTCCATTTAAGAAATTTAAGGCTGGCATTCCAGTAGATCTACCTACTAAAATTTCTTTACCATATAAATCTTCCAAAGAGAAGTCTTCATAATTATCTCTGGCTACAATAAATTGACCATCTCTTTTGGTTAGTCCTGAAAATATGCGCAGATAATCACTTTCTTCTTGATTATATACATATATTGCAGATTCAGCACCAGCAAAGCCTATTTCAACATCATTGGATAAGACAGCGGCACTTACTTTGTCAGCACCTGGAGTTAAAATAAGTTCTAAATCTATTCCTTCTTCCTCAAAGTAACCATTTTCAATTGCTACATATAAAGGAGCATAAAATGAACTATGAGTAACTTCAGCAAGACGAACTTTAGTAAGAGATGAATCCTCTTTTTTATCAAAAACTTTTATTAATATTAAAGATACACCAACTAAAACTATTAAAGCAATTAAAATTATAATAATTTTCTTTTTCAAAAATATTCCTCCTTCTAGAATAATATATGAGGATTTTTAAATTTTGCTTGTAATAGAAAAAATTCTAGACTGACTAGAATTTTAAAGCTTATAAATTGTTTTATGTTTTTTAGTATAAATTGCTATACCTGCAACACTAACTAAACCGATAGTAAGTAGGAAATAATTTAATTTACTACCTGTTTTAGGATTATCGATAACTTCTTCAACTATTTTGACGATTACTTCATTACTTGGCGTATCTTCATCATCTACTGTTAAAATAGCAGTATTAGGTATTTCTTCTCCGGGCTGTGTTCCTTCTTTAGCCATCAGAGTTATTTCTATTAATTTTTCTTCATTGGCTAGAAGAGAAAATTCCCACTCAATAGTGTTTCCATTCATTAGTGCATTGCTGCTATCAATAATAATTAGTCTTTCATCGATAACATCACTAACTTTAATATTTTGAATGGCTATTGCACTTTCATTTTTAATACGAATATAATATTTAAATTCTTGACCTACAAGTACTTCACTGGCACTTACTTCTTTAGATATCGTGATATTATAATCGACAACTTCAACATCTACTTCATCAGTAATGTCTGGCTTGCCAGGTTCTTTAACAACTACTTCATTATTAATTATGTAGCTAGAATCTTGGTTTTCAATATAAGCTTCAACTGTAAACGTAACAGACTCACCAACGGCAATAGTTCCTACATCCCAAGTTAAAGTGTTATTGCTAGCAACACAATTATCACAGCTTACAATTGTTAGATTTTCATCATAAGTGTCAACTACTTGGACATTTTCTGCTTGATAAGTTCCAGTATTACTTACAGTTATAGTGTAAAAGAAATGTTCAGTATTTAACACTTTATCTTTGCTACTCACTTTATCAACCGTCAAATTTGAATCAACCACTATAACATCATCTTCACTTGTTTTAGTCTTATCATCATATGTTAATACGGATTCATTAAGAATAACTTCATCCATTACTACATTATCTCTTACTTTAACACGAACAGTCAAATTGATAGTTTCATTTACTGCAAGTTCAGAAATGTTGACAGTCATATTATTTCCAGAAATATTATGACTGGTATTACCATTAGTATATTCTACTCCGAGCAATTCTAATTTTTCGGGAATAGAATCTGTTAAAACTAAATTCTCTGCAGCATTTGTTCCATTATTACCAATGGTTATCGTATAATAAAATTCTTCACCGGCGTGGACAACTTCTTGACTGGCTCTTTTAAGTAGATAAACATCAGAATCAACTACTTCAACTGTATCATCATCTTCAAGAGTTTCGTCTTCATGAGTTAGTACTGCTGTATTTGGAATACTTGTACCACTTGTTGCTGAGGTAGAAAGTAGCACTTTAACAGTATAGGTAATATTGCCACTGGCTGGTAATGAATCGATAGTCCAAGTTATGCGATTGCCATTTATAGTTCCTCCATCACTATCAACTATTGTAAGTAAGGAGTTTATATTATCAGTAATAGTTATTAAGCCACTTGCTATTGAGCCAGTATTGGTAACAGTTATTTGATAATAAAATTCTTCACCAGGAGCAATAGTTTTTTCTCCTTCATCATTATATGCTACTTTGGTTATATTTAAAATTGGCTTTTTTACAGTAACATCTTCATCATCTGTTTGGTCTGGTTTACCCGGTTCTCTAAGTGTTACAACATTGTTAATAACTGTATTATCAGCAACATCACTTTTAACACGAACAACTACTGTAAATCTTTCGCTTTCGCTTGGATCAAGACTAGATATATGCCACGTAATTGTTTGACCATTGATGCTTGCTCCAGATGCTCTTACTATTTCTAAACGGGAATCAATTACATCTGTAATAGTCAAATCGCGGCTTGAAGCATCACCATTATTGGTTACATCAATATAATATTCAAATTCTTCATCTGGTTTTACTTCATTTTTACTTGCTGTCTTACTTATGGTAACATTTGAATCAACTACTGTAATATCTTCATTGTCTTGTTTATCTTCTTCGCCTTCTTCTTGTAGTATTGCTACATTTGGGATATTTGTGCCAGCAGCAACACTATCTTTCACACGGACAGTCACTGTATATGTTTGGCTTCTCGATGCTCCTAGACTAGAGAGGCTCCAACTTACTTGTTGACCATTAATAGTTGCTCCGGGAGCTGAAACAATTTCTAATCTTGAATCTATAGTATCGGTTACTGTCAATGGATTACTACTAGCATCTCCTTCATTAGTAATAACTATGTTATAAGTAAATTCTTCTCCTGGACGAAGTTCATTTTTAGTAGCAGTTTTAGTAATTGATAAATTTGCATCATTAATAATTACTGTATCATTATCCTCAACCGGATCGTTATTATCAGCACTAGCAATTGCAATATTATCAATTGTATCTAATGGAGCATTATCATTAACACGAACAGTTATTGTTATAGATGCTGAATCGTTATAAGCTAAGTCCCCAATGACAAATCTAGCATTATTACCACTACCGCTATTAGAAATACTCGAATTAACAATAGTAAAGTAGCTAGATATGTTATCAGTAACCACTACATTTTTAGCAGTTCCTTCACCTCTATTAGTAACTGTAATAGTATAACTAAATTCTTCTCCTGGTTTAATGACATTTACACCAGCCTCTTTAGTAATAGTTAAATCAGGTTGTAATATTTCTACTGTTGCTTCATCGCTTTTTTCTTTTTCATTAATTGTTACGGTTGCGGTATTAGTTATAGTAAAATTAGTTCTATCAAAATCTTCTTTAACTCTAACTTGAACAAATAATTCGATAGTTTCTCCGACATCCATTGAATCTATATTCCAAGTAATATTTTGACCTGATACATTACCAGTATAAGCATTCAATATTTCAAATTCATCAGGTATTCTATCTGTTACAACCAAATTATCTGTAGGGATTGGGCTATTATTTTCTAATAATATTTTATAATAAAAGATTTCATTGTCTTCTACTTTTTGGATTGGTGTACTCGATTCTTGAGTGTCTAAAGCAGTTTTTGTTATATCGACATCATTAGTATTAACAGTTTGTGGTGGTGTTGGAATCAATCTCATAAAACATTCATCGGTACCAGTGGCTTTTACAGTAATTTTAGCATAAATTACTTTTCCTGTATCAGATGTAAAATCTGTATTAGATGTTAAACTGTAGCTACCTCCATCACCTGTTCCTAAATCTAAAGATTCCGCAACAAATCCATTTTGAAGTTCAAAATCTAGTATTTCTAATCCCACTGTTTCAAAACTTGCCTCAACATGATTAAAGATACTATTTTGTGTTAATTCAACATAAAGATTATACACATATATTGTTTTACCATCAGTATCTGTATACTGTTCTGCTCTTTCAAAATTATGCGTATATGCTGCTTGGACATTGTCCGTTTTAAAATAAAACGCTAATCCAATTATAAATACAAATACTAACGGGATTAAAAAATATAACAATTTACGTTTTTTCATATACTGCTCACCTATTTTAAATATAACCCATTTTAGAAAAACTATCAACACTTTTTTCCGGTTAAGTTATTAGCACATTCAACATTTAAATTTTATCATATTCTATAAATGAAAGGAGGTGAGAACAACGAAAGATAATTATTTAGATAATATTAATTTTAATGATTATACCTCTGAAAGACCTAGCGACAATTGTTTATGCGAAGTAATAAAATGCTTAACAAAAAATTGCAAGTGTCCTACTGGACCGACTGGACCGACTGGACCTACTGGGGCTACTGGTGCAACCGGACCTACTGGACCTCAGGGACCTACAGGTGCTACGGGTGCTACTGGGGCAACAGGCGTAACTGGACCGACTGGGCCAAGAGGAGCTACTGGACCTCAAGGACCTACAGGTGCTACTGGGGCAACGGGCGCTACAGGTGCTACTGGACCAGCAGGACCTGGAACAGCTTTAGATAGTTATGCAATGGTGCACGATGAAACCAATTCTGTGGTTCCAGCTGCTAATCCATTACTATTCCAAACTACTAATTTATCAAATAAGATTACTTATAATTCTGCTACTGGGGATTTCTATATTCCAGAAGATGGTATTTATACAATACACTGGTGGATAAATGCAAGAAACAGGAATAAAAATGAACATGATTGTGAACCTAAGACTTTAGGTGTTGAATTCCATCAATTTTGGCCAGAAGACATTTTGATTGCTCACTCTTCTACTCACAACAAACTAACTTGTTGTGATACAGGAACTCTTAGTGGTAATGCAATATTTGAAGCAAAGGGTGGAACAAGTTTCAGATTAATTAATACTTCAGAAATTGATTTTGAACTAGTTCCAAATGATAATTATTCTGCTTGTGTATCTATAAGTAGATTATTATAGCAAAACCAAAAACTACTAGTTTTCATTTCCTCTAGTAGTTTTTCTTTACTTTTTATTCCTCTTTATAATAGCCAAAATAATAAAGAACAGGAATAATATTAAGAAAGGAATAAATACCCAAAACCAATCAGCAAATTTTTCAAACATTATCTATTCCTTATTATATTCTTACTTGAATAATAAGTGATTAGGAAATAACCACCATAAATAACAACTAGGAATATGGCTGTCATTGTAATCGATTTAGTCATTTCTTTATCTCCAAATGTTTCAAGAATAAATTTACAAAATTCGATACCAAAAATGGAATGAATTATTGCTAGGATAAGAGGAAAGATAAAGAAAATAAATATCTGCATAAATAAGGCTTTATTAAGCATACGTTCTTCTACTCCTAGTTTACGAAGCATTTTGTAGCGATCGATATTATCAGTACTTTCAGATAATTCTTTTAAGGCTAATATTGCTGCGCTTGATATTAAGAAGATTATTCCTAAATACAAGCCAATAAATGTAACCATTGCCCCAAGACCAACACTGGATTCATAAATACTTAATTTAGTTGAAGCTTCTAGATTAGTACTAGATATATAAGGATGATTTGCTAAGTTAATGATTACTTCTTCAATATTTTTTCTACCGGTATCATCACTTGCTTTATAATTAGCAATTAAGGATTCTCTTTCCAATAATGAATCATCTACTGCACTATCTGGAACAATGATAATACCAGCATTTATATGATTACTAGAAATAGCAATAAAACCATTTTGACATTCTGAATACTTCGGATAATATGTTTTACCCAATAAAGTAATTGGCGTATTTCTTTTTAGGGCTTCGTTTCTAACTTCGATCATACTATCATAATCAGCAATTATTATATATTCATCCTCATCCAAAGTAAAAGTTTCATTACCATAAAGTTTGGCAACTTCATTGTATTCACTAACAGTTACGATTTCTTCAGGCATATTATATGTTAAGAAAGGCAATGTTTTTTTAGTTTCTTCATAGTAACTTCCTAGCGTTTTTTCAACTGTTAGGGCTTCATCAACATAATAATGAACTGTTACCATATCTTTTAAATACTTAGAAACATCAAAGTCTAATTTAGATAGAGAATCAGTAATTGGCAAGAACGAGTCTTCTATATAAGCTGTATTATAACCATATTCTTGGGCTTTTTCTGCAGTTATATTTCGGGTTTTTGTTAAGGCAATATCCACTGGAGCTAGCTCTTCTAAATTGGCAGACATAGAATTTTTAATTGATAAAGAACTTGATAGAACACAAATTGTAACAAATAACATCAAGCAAATGATAGTCATCGAGACAACTGTCGTATTTATCTTGCTACTTATTTGTTTTAAGATAAAACTATTTAATCCTCGATAATAAAGGCCTTTAATAGATTTAACTATTTTTAATATTAGTCCGGATAAAGACCAGAATATCAAGAATGTCGAAATGCATCCTAAAATTATAGGAATAAATATTTTATCTGGAGTACTCAGAGATTCAACATCAATCGTTACTTTATAGTAAGCATATACAAGCATAATTATAGCAATAATAAATATTATTATACAAAGAATAGGATTCTTTAATTTAACTTTTTCAGTTTTCTTACTATGATTGATTAAGTCAATTAGTTTACATCTACTAATATTTATGACATTAAAGATCATGACAATTAAATACATGATACTAAAATATAATAATGTTTTAATACAGGCACTTTTAGAGAAGATAAAAGTAAATTTAGTCATGTCTGCTTCAAACATATTAGCAACTAGTAAACTCATAACTTGGGATAAGATGGCTCCGATAAAAATACCAACAAATAAAGAAATAATACCAATAAACAAAGTTTCAATAAATAAAATAGTCGATATTTTTCTTTTACTCATCCCTAATGTTAGGTAAATACCAAATTCTTTATTTCTTCGTTTAATTAAAAATCTACTAGCATAAATTATCAAAAAGCCCAAGATTAATGATACAAATACACTTACACCTGAAAGCATATTAGTCATGAGAGTTATTATATCTCTAGTCGTGGCAGTAACATTTAATAAAACTGTTTGACTTTCAATAGCATTAAAAACATAAAATATTGCAACTCCTAAAATTAGAGTGAAAAAATAAATAGCATAATCTTTAAAACTTTTACGGATATTTTTTAAGGATAGTTTAAAGAGCATCATTTAAATCTCCTCCAAGAAGAGTTACGACATCAATGATTTTATCAAAAAAGGCTTTACGAGTATCATTGCCTCGGATTATTTCATTAAATATTTTACCATCTTTAATAAATATAACTCGAGATGCATAACTGGCAGTGAAGGCATCATGAGTTACCATAAGAATAGTAGCATCTAGTTCTTGGTTCAAATAATTAAATTTTTCTAAAAGCATTTTGGATGATTTAGAATCAAGAGCCCCCGTTGGTTCATCTGCTAAAATGATACTTGGATTAGTTATGATCGCTCTAGCAGCAGCAACTCTTTGTCTTTCTCCCCCACTCATTTGATATGGATACTTTTTTAAAACATGTTTAATGCTAAGTTCTTCTGCTACTTTCTTTATTCTTTCATCTATTTCTTTATAATTAACATTTTTAATCGATAAAGAAAGAGCAATATTTTCATAAGCAGTAAGGGTGTCTAACAAATTAAAATCTTGAAATATAAACCCTAACTTATCACGCCGAAAGGCATTCAATTCATTTCCTTTTAATTTAGTAATATCTTCACCTTCAACATAAATGTGACCAGAAGTAACTTTATCGATCGTCGAAATCGAATTTAATAAAGTTGTTTTACCAGAACCACTTGCTCCCATGATAGCAACAAATTCACCTTTATCAACACTAAATGAGATATTATCTATTGCTTTAGTAAGGCTAGATTTGTTGCCATAATATTTTTCAATCTTGTCAATTTTTAAAATATTCATATACATTTTCCTTCCTTGACTTAATTTTATGATACTGTGGAGCATTTGTCGTTCGTTTAATATTACGGGTTATTACTTTTTTGTAATATTAATCTAAAACATCATAGATACTTTCTTTATTAAAAGTAATTATTACTTTTGTATATTCATTAACTTTCGATTCAATGGCAATTTTATGGCCTAATTTTTCACATAAATTTTTGGCAATATATAAGCCCATTCCCGTAGATTTAGATTTAAGTCGGCCATTTGTGCCAGTATAGGTTTTATCAAAAACTCTTGGTAAATCTTTAGCATCTATTCCGATGCCATTATCATATATTATTAGCCTTAGTTCTTCGTTATTTTCTTCAGTATATATTTTAATAAAAGAAGAGGCAATTTCTCTTTTATACTTTATGCTGTTGTTAATTATCTGATCAATTATAAATTCTAACCACTTAGAATCTGTTAAAACCTTTTTTTCACAATTTAAAACATTAAAATCAATATTGTTTTCTAAAATATAGTCTTTATTTTTTAGAGCAATTTTGTTAATAACTTTATTTAAATATGTTTTTTTAATCAAATAATCTTTTTCGGCATTTTCAGCCCTTACATAAAAAAGAACTTGGTCAACATAATTATCTAACCTATTAACTTGGTCAACCATTTTACTAGATATATTATTTTTATTATTATGTAACATTAAAACTAGGCTTGATAAAGGGATTTTTACTTCATGTATCCACATTTCAATATAATCTTTAAAATCGTTCATGCTAATCTCATAGTTTTTAATGTTTTCAAGCATCGATTTGTTTATTCCATATAATTTATTATATAAAATTTCCCCTTCTTGAAAATTTGGGGGGTTAAGCATTTCAATTACTAAATATTTTTTATCTAATTTATCAACAATATTTATAAACTCATTATAAAAATTTCTTTTCTTTAAATATTCTGTTATTAACACTAATATAGCAAATATAACAAGCAAAGAAATTATAACTATAATTAGTTCTAAAGAAACTTTAAAACCTACTAAAAGTAGAATGATTAAACTTAAAAAGGTAAGAAAAAGAATTATAAAATATAGTTTATCTTTTAAATATCTACTTAATTTCATGATAATATGTACCCTTGTCCTTTTCTAGTAGTTATTAAGTTATCAGCCCCTAATTCTTTTAATTTGCTACGTAGCCTGCTGATATTGACTGTAAGAGCATTATCATTAATGTATTCATCATTATTCCAAAGTTCAGTCATAAGTTCATCTCTACTTACTAATTTATTTTTATTACTAAAAAGATAAGAAAAAATTATCATTTCATTTTTAGTTAAATATACCTCCTTATCATCTTTAGTAATAATGCCTTTAGAAAAATTGATTGTAAGACCAGCATATTGGGCTACATTATAAGAGGTTTCTAGTCTTTTAAAAACTGCCCCGATATGCAGAAGTAAAAGAGTGGGATTATAAGGTTTAATTATATAATCATCAGCCCCATAACTCATGGCTAGAACCTCATCAACTTCATTATCTTTACTAGTTACCATTATTATGGGAACATTTGATGATTTTCTAATTTCACTTAATAAAATTTGGCCATTTAAATGGGGAATACAAATATCTAATAATATTAAATCGGGATTTACTTCTGCAATTTCTTCTAAGGCATGTTCGTAACTTTCTAAAACCACCGGATTATATCCGGCGTTTTTTAGTAATGATAGTAGTTCTCTTTGAATAGTAAAATCGTCTTCAACTATAAGAATTTTCTTCATAACAATCACGTAATTATTATACCATGAAGCATGATACTTTAATATTACAATTATGTTAGTTATCTTCAAAATCATTGAAGTTGATACCAGCAATTTTTTTGTCCGGGTATTTGTGTGATATTTTACGCATTATTTCTTCAACTGTCCAAGAACTTTTTTCAGCAAAAGAATTATTTTTAAATAGAATTACAATATACTCAGTAAAGCTTATAATAGTAGCATTAGGCCTTTTTTTTATAGGAATGCTTGTATCATTAACAATATCTGGATCATCAATAACAATTTGATTATGAATTTGATCAAAATCTATTCCTAAAAGATCGCTTAGAATCAATTCCAGATAAATTCTTTTTGCATTATCAGTTATTGATTCTTTAAATTCTTTTTCAGATATTTTCATTTAAAAACCTCCTTTCACTTATATATATAGACATTAAGAAACAATTTCCTTTTTTTATTTTAAAAAACAAGAAAAATCTCAATAATGAGATTTTTCTTGCATAATTTTTAAATTGTTTTTTATTCGCAAATTTTCCGGATTTATTTCTAGGGCTTTTTTTGCATGTTCAATTGCTTTAGGAATATCTCCTATATTGTAATAAGCGAGTGATAAAATGTCATCGATAGTTTCATCAAAACTAAATACTTCATTAATATAAGTTTTGCCATTTATAGGAATACTTTTGGCCGCTTCACAATAGCAAATGACGCTTTGCCAATTTTCTTGCTCATAATATAACAAAGCAAGTTCTACTAAAGGGTCACGCAAATGTGGAGCTTCTTTTATGGCCGCCTCTAACCAAACACGAGCTGAAATTATATCCCCTAAATTTTTATAATCTCTGGCAATAAAACGCATCGAAGCACATCTTTCATCACTCCATGTAGCATTTTTCATATTTAAATGCCTTTTTAAAGTAGCAATAGATTCTTCCCATTTACCATAGTACATATATTCTCTTCCTAAGTAATGCATATTACGGTCATTTTCTGAATCTTCTTGTACTGCTAGTTCTAATAATGGTAGATAAGAGCCGCGTGATTTAGTTTGATCCGGATAATGGTTAATTATAAGTTCATCAGTTTGCGCATAAATTTCATTTTCGCCAAGATATTTTAGAATTTCATGGACTGGGTTTACCCAAGTATAGTTTTTACCATGTATTTTATCTTGATAAAAACTTACTTTTGGGTTGTCACGTTCATCTAGACTCCAGTTATAAATGTAGCGAAGTCTAGTTGTATCTTCTTGCCAAACTTTTTCAATTGCTGATCGCCATCCCGGCAACATAACTTCATCAATGTCTAAGCAAATGCAAACATCAGTATCTTCTGGAATTAACTTTATTGATTCATTACGAGCCTCATCAAATCTGAACTTTTCAAAAGTTTTTTTACCTACGATTACATTTGCTTCTTGTAAAAGGCTAATACTGTTATCTGTAGAACCAGTATCAAGAACGCAGATATAATCTGCATCCTTGATTGATTCTAGCCACCGTTTTATAAACTTACTTTCATTTTTGCATATAGCATAAACACAAATTTTTAAATTTTTCATATTCTCCTGTTATGGTCCTGTAGGTCCAGTTGGGCCTGTTGGGCCTGTTGGACCAGTTGGTCCCGTAGGTCCTGTTGCTCCACTAGCTCCTGTTGGTCCAGTGGCTCCTGTTGTTCCTGCTGGGCCTGTTGGTCCCGTAGGTCCTGTTGCTCCACTTGCACCTGTTGGTCCAGTGGCTCCGGTTGCTCCTGCTGGTCCTGTTGATCCTGTTGGGCCTGTTGATCCTGTTGCTCCACTAGCTCCTGTTGGTCCAGTGGCTCCTGTTGTTCCTGCTGGGCCTGTTGGACCTGTTGATCCTGTTGGACCGGTTGGACCTGTAATACCAGTTGCTCCAGTTGCACCTATTGGTAATACTAAATTTAA
>CALVVI010000038.1 GCA_944363815.1 uncultured Bacilli bacterium
AATCAGTAGGTTGGGAGTTCGACTCTCTCTGTCGGCACCATTTTTTTGGGGAGATAGCGAAGTGGTCAAACGCGGCAGACTGTGATCTTGATCTGGAGGTATTGTGTTATCTGACTGTAATAAAAATATTGGAAATTCAAGTTTAGGAATTGCTATATCATATTTTGTATGTAATGGCTTTATAGTATCTATTCCTTTAAATGATACACAAGATTATGATTTGGTTGTTGAAAAGGACAATAAATTATATAGAGTACAAGTTAAAGGAACATCTTTTAAGACGAAATTTGGGGTTTATCAAGTAGCACTTAAAAGTTGTGGCGGGACTAAGGGAACATTTTACAAAACCGTAAAAGATACTAATGTTGAATTGCTATTTGTTGTTACTGCTGATAATGATTTATATCTTATTCCAATTAATGATATAACTAATACTTATACTTTAAACTTGGGAAAAGAATATAATAGATATCTTCTAATTGCACCCTTAGTTGGAAACAATTAAGGTGGACATCGCTAATTCGGGGAAAGCTAAGTAAACATATGTTTATATGACAATCCCGAGCTAGGTTAATACCGAGTGTAGAGACTTTATACGATGAACCTAAGTTCTTATGAATATGGTTAAGAGAAAGTCCAGACTACAAACACGTTAATGGTGGTAGCGAAAGCTATAGTGGTAAAGAAATCTGTTCCTTCGGGTTCCATGGTTCAAATCCATGTCTCCCCACCATTCAAATTGCCTCGTAGCCAAGTGGTAAGGCATCAGACTTTGACTCTGACATTCCGTTGGTTCGAACCCAACCGAGGCAGCCATTTTATTATTTTGGTTCGTTAGCTCAGTAGGTAGAGCATTTGACTTTTAATCAAAGGGTCTTGGGTTCGACTCCCAAACGAGCCACCATTTTGAATACAAGCTTCCATTAAATGGGAGTTTTTTCTTGAGATTATCTTAATTATGTGTAATAATATTTTAGAGGTGAAATTAAATGGCAAAGGAAGAAAAAAATTATACTAAAGAATTTAGAAATTTGAATATTTCGATGTACATAATAATGGGGCTACTTTTATTACTAGCAATAATTTTTATGGTTACATCATGTCAAAGTACTAAAGCAAATGAAGATAGCGATTATGATATATCAATGATGCGAACTGTTGGAGTAAATGATGTAATTGATATGTTTAATGACGGTAAAACTTATGTACTTTATATTGGGCGAGAAACATGTTCGGTATGTCATGAGTTATTACCAGCTTTACAAGAAGCTCAAATTAATAATAATTACATTACTCAATACTTAGATATTAGCCAAGTTGATAGAAGTAGTGCTGAATGGGAAGGACTTGTTGAATTACTTGATTTAGAAACAACAACAACTATGGATGAAGAAGGGGTAGCTGAAGAAGTTACTGATACATTTGGTTATTTTCTTAATGCTAAGGGCTTTACTCCATGTATGATTATTATAAATAATGGTAAACAAGTAGCTGGTTTCTTTGGTAGTAGATCTTTAGAAGCCTTTGAAGATTGGTTAACTGCAAATGGTATATAAAAAGTTCAAGATGACACTTGAACTTTTTATATGTAATCCTCGATTTCGGTTTTGCTTTTGTGTGGTTCATCAAAAAATAAATCGGGATAATTTTGTTGCCTTAAAGCTTCATATACCATAATAGCAACGGTATTGGATAGATTTAAAGCTCGGACATTATCAGTCATTGGTAACCGAATACAAGTATCTAGATGGGGCTTTAAAATACTTTTGGGAATACCGGTAGATTCTTTGCCAAAGACAAAATAAATATTTTCATCTTTGTTACTAAAGTCAAATTTTCCCGGAGGCTTATGGCCATATCTAGTTAGAAAATAGAATTTACCCTCCGTATTTTTAGTGATGAAATCTTCATAATTTTCATATATAAACCATTTTAACTTATCTATATAATTAACACCACTTCTTTTTAATGTTTTATCATCTACTTTAAAACCTAATGGTTTTATTAAGTGTAGTGCTACATTAGTAGCAACACAAGTACGCATGATATTTCCTGTATTTTGAGGAATTTCTGGTTCAAATAAAACAATATTTAACATAAATTTTTCCTTTCTAATGATAAATAAAAAGGTCTTTATTGACCTTCGTATTCATAAATATCTAGTAATTTTTGGAAATCTCCAGCATTAATTACGTTATCGTCATCTCTAGTAACTGTATCAATTAGTTCGCCATCTTTAAAATAAAGAATTATTGGAACTGTTGATATTTCGTCGGTATTAAAAGCATTATTTAATCTTGTTAGATAATTATCACTATCCATTATGCTTTCGATATTTAAATAGTAAAATGAATCACTTAATTTATAATCATCTATAATAGGTTTAATGCCAGTTTCTAAATCATATGCGTCTTCATTTCCGGTATAAGTTATTAAAACAAAGTATTCAGTTGGAGATTCTGATAGTATTTGACTTACTTCATCAAGATTTTTAATTTCTAAACTAACTGTTCCTGAAGAAAGTAGATAGCTAGTACTTAGTCTTTCTTCGTCTTTTACTTGTTGCCATCTATAAATATATAGGCCTAGCAAAATAAATGCTAGTATAATAACTAAAATGATAACAATTCTTTTACGAGAAACTTTTTGTTTAGCCACTTCAACTTGTTTAGTTTCTTCTTTAGTTTTTGCTATTTTTACTTCTCGATTATTTTCTGCATTATGCTTTGAAGTTGTATTTTTCTTTTTTTCCGCCATAAATATTATCCCATACCTTTCATTAATATATTACCACAAAAATGACTTTTTTTAAATTGTTTTTTATTCTTCATTTTCATTTTTTTCTAATTTGACTAAAACCTCACGTGGTTTAGAACCGTTTTGGGGGCCAACAATACCGCGGGATTCTAATAAGTCCATCATTCGAGCGGCTCGATTATAACCAAAGCGGAAACGCCTTTGAATTAGGGAAGCACTGATCTTACCTGTTTGAATTGCAAATTCAACGACTTCATTATAAGCTTCGTCGTCTTCTCCAGCAAAATTATTGGCGCTGCCACTAGTAGTATTTTGGCTGACACTAGAAAATTCCTCATCATATTTGGCTGTTGCTTGGTTTTTGCAAAAGTCAATTAGCCGTTTAATTTCGTCATCGTTTATGAAGCATCCTTGAATACGGGTAGGAGATGCTTCTCCCATAGGGAAGTATAGCATATCACCTTTACCTAGTAGTTTTTCAGCTCCAGGTTGATCAAGAATAGTTCTTGAATCTATTTGACTTGATACAGCAAAGGAAATTCTTGATGGTATATTATTTTTAATAAGCCCGGTGATAACATCTGTTGATGGTCTTTGAGTTGCAACAATTAAATGTATTCCTGCAGCCCGTGCTAATTGGGTTATTCTTGTTATAGAGTCTTCTACTTCTTTAGAAGCAACAAGCATTAAATCAGCAAGTTCGTCGATAATAACAACAATGTATGGCATTTTCGCTTGAGGATTTTCAGGATGTTTTTTATTTTCTTTTTCAATTAAGTCATTATAACCAGAGATGTTTTTAACTTCTTGTTCACTAAATATAGTGAATCTTTTATCCATCTCAGTGACAACTTTTTGTAAAGTAAGACTAGCTTTTTTAGGATCACTTACAACAGGGCATAAAAGGTGAGGTATACCATTATAGTTAGTAAGTTCAACCTTTTTAGGGTCAACTAAGACTAACTTTACTTCATTGGGTTTATAACGCATTAAAATGGAAGCTATTATTCCGTTGATACAAACTGATTTACCAGAACCTGTAGATCCTGCAACTAAAAGGTGGGGCATTTTTGTTAAATCCATAACTTTAGGGGTACCCATGATATCTTTTCCTAAAGCAGCACATATTTTAGCGTCGCTTTTTAAGTTTTGTGGAGACTCTAAAACTTCTCTTAAAGTAACACTACTGATTGTTGGGTTAGGTATTTCAACTCCAATAGTACTTTTACCTGGGATTGGAGCTTGGATAATAACGTCTTTTGCTGCGAGTGCTAAAGCAATTTCTTTGTTAATATTGACAATGCGATTTACCTTGGTGCCAGCAGGAACAGTAAGTTCATATTCTGTAACTGCGGGGCCAATATGAATTTCAACTACTTTAGCATTTATGCCAAAGTCTCTTAAAACTCGTTCAAGTATTTCTTTATTACTTTTGGTAAATTCAGTAGAATTTATTTTTTTGGGCTTTAAAGGGTCAAATATTTCACTAAATTTAGGAAGACGATAACTTAAATCTTCTTCAGTTTCAACATGTTTATTTTTGGATTCTAATGATTCTTGTTCAATAGGTTTTTGTTTTAATTCTTCCATACTAGTAATAACGATTTTTTCTTCTTTCTTTTTAATAGGCTCATTACTATCAGCTAGTGGTTTAATTGTATCTGCAGTACTAATAGGAATATCTTCTGAATCTTCTGCTTTTTTCTGGCGTTTAAATATTCCAATAATTTTTTTGAATATTTCTGATAAATTAATATTAAAGGTTAGGACTGCTGCAAAGATGCATAAAACGACTAATATAACAATTGATCCAGTTTTTCCAAATAAGCCATAAAGTAAGGAAATAAATAAGGCACCAATAAATCCGCCGCCGATGACTATGGAAGTTGTACCGTTAGTTTCTAAAGCATTATTTGCGCCGATAGTAGAAATACGTTCCATAAAATTGTTATAGGTTGCTGATAAAATTTTTTGAGGGCTAGTTTCTTGATTTAAAAATTCAAAGTGACTAGCCACTAATAATACGATAATAAAAATATAGATGCCTATTAATTTTTGCGTTGTAAATTTAGGCATTTTTCTTTTATAGAGCATGTATACTCCTAAGACAATTAAAAAAATTAGTACTAACATCCACCAGGTGCCTGCAAGGAACATGGCAAATTTTTTAATTAAGGAACCAATGAAGCCAAAGCCAAAACCAATTATCCCAATTAAAATAAGAATAAGGCCAATTAGTTCAACACTATATCCAATATTATTATTATTTTCTTTAGATTTTTTCTTTTTAGCCACGATTATCACCTTTTATAATTATACATTAATATTGTCATTTTTTCAAATATTAATGAGCATTTCACCCATACAATATAGTTAAAATGTCATAGTATGAAATAGGGAGGAAATGAAATGTTATTTGATGATAATTTTGGTTTTATTACGTATGATTTGTATGGTGGAAATTTAGACAAGGATAAAAGCACTAAATTAGTAAGTGTCGATGAAGGTTTTTTACGAGGCAATATGTTTGCTGATTTATATAAGCCATATAAAAATTATACAATTAAGAAAATTAATCCTAAAAACAGAAAAGAAGAATTATTATTAGAAATTATGGAATTGTCTTTTGCAATTAATGATTTGAACTTATACTTAGATTTGCATCCAGATGATATGATAATGTTAGAAAAATTCAATGCTTATGTTGAAAAGTCATGCCAAAAAGAAATGGAATATGTCAAAAATTATGGTGCATTAGAAGTAATTGATAATACTTCATATGAAAAATTTGAATGGATTAAAAATCCATGGCCATGGGATAATGAAGGAGGCACTAAATATGTTTAAATATGTAAAACATTTGGCTTATCCAGTTAATATTACTAAAAAAGATTTGAAAATGGCTAAATACATTGTTACGCAATTTGGAGGTCCAGCAGGGGAGCTTGGAGCAACGCTTAGATATTTTTCGCAAAAGTTTACGATGCCAGATGAAAAAGGAAAGGCGTTATTAAATGATATTGCTACTGAAGAAATGGGGCATATGGAAATGGTAGCAACAATGGTAAAACAATTAATGATGAATGCTACAATTGAAGAAATTAAAGAAGCTGGTTTAGAAAGTTATTATACAGAGCATAATAAAGGAGTATTTCCATGTAATGCAAACGGTATACCGTTTGATGCTATGAGTATTGCTGTAACTTCTGACCCTCTTACTGATTTGTCAGAAGATATGGCCGCTGAACAAAAAGCTCGCAGTGCGTATGAAAATTTGATTAATTTAGCAACAGATCCAGCAGTAATAGAACCACTTTTATTTTTGCGTCAAAGAGAGGTAGTTCATTTTAATAGGTTTAAAGAATTGTATGACTATTATGAAAAATTAGGTTATTAAATCAGGCTTAGGCTTGGTTTTTTCTTGATCGTTATAAAAACAAGTTTAGTCATGAACTTAAGCTCGTAAATTGTTAATAGTATAAAGAGGATTTGCTGTATAACTCCAAAAAAATCATAGAATGATTGATTTTTTTGGAGTTATGATATATAATTGTTGTGGTGATATTAAAATGCAAAGAAAAGCTATGCAAGATTTAATTGCTTGGAAAAATAAAAAAAATAGGAAACCACTGTTAATATATGGAGCTAGACAAGTAGGTAAAACATATTTAGTTAAGGAATTTGGCGAAAAGTATTTTAGCGATATAATTTATGTTAATTTTGAAACTAATTCAATTATTGGTAGTATTTTTAATGAAAATATATCTCCAGAACATATTATAAGTAATTTAGAAATTGTATTTAATAAAAAAATAGATAAAGAAAATACTTTAATATTTTTTGATGAAATCCAAAAAAATAATCGTGCTTTAACTTCACTAAAATATTTTTGTGAGGAAGAACCAGATTATTATATTATTGGAGCAGGGTCTTTACTAGGCGTGCAGATTTCTAAAAAAGATTTTTCTTTTCCTGTTGGTAAAGTTGATTTTTTAACAATATATCCTATGTCATTTGATGAATTTTTAATAAATACGGATAATGAATTACTGAAAGAAAAAATAGAAAATTGTTTTAAAAACGATAAAACAATGCCTAATCTTTTACATGAAAAAGCATTAGAACTATATTATAAATATTTAGTAATCGGAGGAATGCCTGAAGTTGTTCAAGAATTTATAAATAATAATTCCTTGATTAGCGCAATAGATTATCAGAAAAACATAATTGAATCGTATAAAAATGATATAACTAAGTATTGTGAATCTGCAAGTGAAGCAAACAAAATTTTAGCGACTTTTGAATCAATTCCTATTCAGCTTGCTAAAGATAATAAAAAATTTCAATATAAATTGGTACAAAAGGGGGGAACAAGTACTATTTTTGGAGTATCGATTGAATGGTTGGTTAATGCTGGTATTGTTAATAAATGCATTAAAGCAAAAATTGGTATTCCTATAAAAATGTATGAAGAACTTGATTCATTTAAAATTTATATGAATGATATTGGTTTACTTACTAATTTAAGTGAGATGCCAATATATTTGATTGAAAATAGAAAAGCTGTAAATGAAACCATGCTTGGGATGCTTACAGAAAATTATGTTGCCTCAGCATTAAAATGTAATGAATTAAATCTTAATTATTGGAAAAATGATTTTGATAGTAAAGTTGATTTTATTTTACAATCTAAAAAAGGAAAAATTATACCAGTAGAAGTTAAAAATAGCACAAATGTTAAATCTAGAAGTTTAAACAATTATATCAAAGAATATGATCCTAGCTTTTCAATTAGAATATCAGAAAAAAATTATGGCTTTAAAAATAATATAAAATCAATTCCTTTATATGCAGTATTTTGTATTAATAAAGGAAATTTAGATTTATAATGATTCTGAGATTTTAAAATATAGGTTATTAAATCAGGCTTAGGCTTGGTTTTTCTTTTTTGTGATTTTTCTTTTTCTTGACATTTTTAGACATTTGTATTATTATCTAGTGGTGCAAAAAAAAGGGTGAGTTTTATGGATAAAATAATAAATATTGCAGTTGTTGCTCATGTCGATGCTGGTAAATCGACTTTGGTTGATGGATTACTTCGCCAAAGTGGGGTATTTCGGGATAACGAAGAACTAGTAGATTGTGTTATGGATAGTGGAGATCTTGAAAAAGAAAGAGGTATTACCATTACCGCTAAAAACTGTGCTATTAAATATAAGGATTATAAAATCAACATAGTTGATACGCCGGGGCATGCCGATTTTTCGAGCGAAATTGAACGTATCATTAAAACTGTCGATACAGTTATTTTGTTAGTGGATTCTGCTGAAGGGCCTATGCCTCAGACAAGGTTTGTTTTAAAAGAGGCTTTAAATAATAATCTAAATCCAATTCTTTTTATTAATAAAATAGATAAGAAGGATCAAAGAGCTACAGAAGTAGTTGATATGACTTTTAATTTATTTATGGAACTTGGAGCTACAGATGAACAACTTGATTTTCCGATTCTTTATGGTAGTGCTAGAAGTGGTTACGCAGTATATAATATGGGAGATGAAGGTAAGGACTTAACGCCTTTATTTGAAACTATTATTAATAATACTAAACCTTTTGAAGGAAGTGAAGCTGATCCATTACAACTACAAATTAGTCAACTTGCTTATGATGATTATATTGGTAGACTTGGTATTGGTAGAATTAACAAGGGAAAAATAAGTGTAGGAGAAACTGTAGCAATTGCTAAAAACGATGGAACTACGGAATCATTTAGGGTAACAAAATTATTTGTTAATGAAGGAATTAAAAGAGTAGAAGTTAATACTGCATACTATGGTGATATTGTAACTGTTGCAGGTTGTGCTCATGTATCTATTGGGGATACAATTTGTGATAAGGATCATATAGATCCACTTCCTAAAATAGTTATTGAAGAACCAACTTTGTCGATGAATTTCTTAGTAAATGATTCACCATTTGCAGGCGAAAGTGGCAAATATTTAACAAATAGACATTTAAAAGAAAGGCTCGATAGAGAGCTTGAAACTAACGTAGGATTAAAGGTAGAAGTTTTACCAGATTCAGATGGTTTTAAAGTAAGTGGTCGTGGAGAATTACATTTATCAATTCTTTTAGAAAATATGCGAAGAGAAGGATATGAATTATCTGTTTCTAAACCAGAAGTAATATTTAAAGAAGAAAATGGTGAAAAACTAGAGCCTTATGAAAAAGTAATAGTGAATGTACCAAATGAATACTCAGGAACAGTAATTAATTCTTTAAATGAAAGAAAAGGCGTAATGCAAAGTGTTACTCCTGGGGAAGTGGGTTATACTCACTTAGAATATTTAGTTCCAACCCGTGGACTTATTGGTTACCGTGGTTCATTTATTACAGAAACTAAGGGTGAAGGAATAATGGTTCGTTCATTTGATTCCTATGGGCCTTATGCCGGAGTAATTCAAGGAAGAAAAAATGGTGTATTGGTATCGATGGAAAACGGAACTACTTTTGGTTATTCGTTATTTAATTTAAGTAGTCGTGGTACTATGATAGTTGATCCATCAACCCCAGTTTACGTTGGTGAAATAATAGGTATTTGTAATAAAGAGGGAGACTTGAATGTTAATCCTTGTAAAAATAAAGAACTTACTAATACTCGTAGTGCTCATGCCGATGAAGCAATTACTTTAAATAAAGCTAAGAAGTTTACTTTAGAAGAAGCTTTAGAATTTATTGCCTCAGATGAATACATTGAAGTAACTCCAGATGAAATAAGACTTAGAAAAAAATATTTGGATCCAAAAGAAAGATATAGAAGAAGTCATTAAAAAAATGGCTTTTTTTTATTTGGGTTATGTGTTAGAATTATACTAGGTGAGGGTACATGAAGAAAAAGAAAAAGATAGATTTTGAAAAGATGACAAAATTTATTAAAAGCAAAAACTTTTTAATAGCAGCTTGTGTATTTGTTTTAACAATTTCCATAATTGGTGTTTCTTATGCTTCATTTTTTACAGTTAAAACTAATACTAATAATCAAACTGTAACTACGGGGACGCTTGCTGTGTCTTATGGTGGACAGTCTTCATCTGTACAAAAGAATAGTATGATTCCTATTCCCGATGAAGAAGGCTTAAATCAAGGAGAAACTGATACTAGTGTAATATATATTCAAAATACAGGAACACTTGATTCGACTTTTACTCTAAATGTTGGTTATGATATGGAAAATTTTGAAATAATAAGTAGTAATCTTGATCCTGATGAAACAGCGATTTTAACCCCTCTTGATTATGTAAAAATAGCTGTATATGAATATAATGGGATTAATGATGAAACATTAATAGTTGGACCAATTACGATAGCAGATTTACCAATATATTCTGTTAATAATAGTGATTCAAGATATAATCGCTATGCAATTTTATTTGATTCTGTTGGGGGAACAACTAGTGGTAATGCTACAAAGACATATAAAGTTAAAATGTGGCTTTCAGATAAAGCTATACCTGCAGCAAGTTATTCTTACTTTTATATAAATAGCGAAATTGTAGCAGAAGTAGAAAATGCTAAAATGAATTATAATTTATCGGGCACTTTAAGTGATACTTCTGGATCTGCTTTAGGGGGAACAACAATATCTTTACAAAATAATTCTTTAGTAACTACTACTGGTGATGATGGTTCATTTACATTAAACGGAATTTATCCGGGGGTATATAATTTAGATATAACTTATAATGGTAATGTTTATAGTGGCAATTTAACTGTTGAAGAAGGAACAGGTAATTCTTTAGAAAGCTTGGGAGCTACTTTTAGTGGTAGTCCTACAACTAGTATTTATAATATAGCTGATACTTATAAAACTACTTTAAGTAAAATAGTAAATAAAAATGGGTTTAGTACTTATGCTGATGCAGTTTCTTTTGCAGATGGTACAACTTATAATTTGGCTCCAACATATAAGTTTACTGGTGGTGCTGATACAAATGTATCTGGATTAAATATAACATTAGATACAGAAAATATTAATTTTACAATGACTTTATAAAAAGTGATGAAAAAGTGAAAAAAGAAGTTGATTTTTAATTCTTTTTTTGCTAATATTAGAATAGAGGAGGAAATGTAGAGATGGAAAATAGAAAAAATACTATTCTATTAACAGTTATCGCTGTAGCAACATTATTAGTTGCAGTCGTAGGTGCAACTTTTGCATACTTCACAGCACAAGGAGGAGAGGCAGTTCAAACTCCAGTTGATGTTACAACAGCTCAAACTTCAAATGGTAGTTTCGTAACTAATGGTGAAATTAGCATAACTGCTGATCAAGAAGATTTCTATCAAGGCGCTGGTAATAAAACTGGTAGGGCAACTGCAACTGTAACTTATACAGCAAGTAGTACAGCAGCATCTGATTTCTGTTATACTGTTGGTCTTCAAGTAACAAATAATAATTTTGTTTATACTACTGATCCAACTAATACACCAGAATTAACATTTACTGCTAGAAAACAAGCAAGTTCTAATACAGAATTAGAAGAAGAATCTCCAGCAACAACTTTGATTGATGCACAAGATATTACAACAACTGCTGCTTCAACATTAATTCAAATTCCTACAACTGCTGGAGGAGCTGAGTACATTCATCAAATTAGTGCTGGACAAGGCGCTACTGTTAGAGATCAATGGGATTTCACTGTTGTGTTTGTAAACTTAGATAGTGACCAAAATGCTAATACTGGTAAATCATTTGCTGGTCAAATCAAATTTGATCAAGTTGAATGTAGTTAATAAAAAATAATTTTTAACTGTCAAATATGACAGTTTTTTTGTGCTATTCGACAAGTTATCGAATAAATTGGTTTTTATTGACAAAATCTGGTAAATGTTTCGTTAGACAAGTAATAATACTTGTGTTAGCATAATTAATCAAGGAGAAAAATATGAAGTCATATAAAAGGCATATTCCCAAAAATTTGATAGATGATCAGTTGTTTAAGTTTGTGTTTAGCCACGAAACTTTAGCTAAGCAGTTAATTGATGCTTTAAGTAAGTATATTAACATCGATTGGGTTTTTTCAAAGGTAGAATTGAAAATACAACAGATTATTCCTGGTAAACATCATGATTCTAAAGACTACTATGCTGATTTAATGGTGGTTATGAAAAATAGTGATGTCTTATTACTTGAGGCATATAACAAATTTAGAAAAAAGGAATTTATAAAGAGTAAGGCTTATCAAGACAGAGTATTTTCAGAACAATTTGAGAAGGGTGAGGAATATGAAAATCCTAAAAGAGTAATAATTGTAAATTTCATCAGAGGTAATTTTGATACAAATAAAGTATTAGATAAATATGGTATAGTTAATTTGGAAACTTTAAATGAACCAATCAAAGAATTTAATAATTATAAATTATTTATAGTTATTAAGGTTGACCGTTACGAAAAATAGGTTCAGGCCACGTGCTTAAGCACGTAAATTATTAAGAATTTAAAGACAATTTATTGTCGTCGTCTGAAAAAGAGTATATAATATAATCTAATTAGACAGGGGGCAATA
>CALVVI010000039.1 GCA_944363815.1 uncultured Bacilli bacterium
AAAAGGGCATCTTATAAAGCAAATCATAGAATTACATCGATTGCAGGCCACGATATTACCAAGATACCTGTAATAGGTGGTGCTATGGGAGCTTTAGGCGGTGTTGTTGGAACTGGTCTTGGTCATGCTGAAGATATGTTGCATGGTGCCGCTCAATGGGCGGGAGTTAATAACTTAGATTCTTTGATTGCTGATAATAAAGTTGTTGATGAAATTTCTGCAAAAAGAGATGCTGTTAAGAAAGCTGCACAAGACTTGATTTTAGGAGAAGCAAGAAAAAATAAAAATAAATCTTTTGGTATTGATTCTTCTCGAACTTTCTCAGATAGGAGCAACTTAGGTTTACAATATTCGGCTTTTACAACTAAGAACTTACGTGATTTACAACAAAAGATGGAAGTGGCTAAACAAACTGGTTATGCTCAAGACTTTTATGGAGTTAATGTTTCTGCACAAGAATGGGAAGACTTATATGGAAAATATTTATCTGAATTTACTGATGAAGTTCAAAATCAGGCATTTCAAAGTACAGAGCATTATAAAACTATGATTAATAGTTCAACTGATAAACTTGGTATGGAAGCAGATTTTTCAGCGTTACAAGGTGCAGTTAGTGACTTTAAGAAAACAGTTAGAGATAATATTAATAACGATGCCGTAGTTCGAGCTGGTTTAACTGCTAGTATGCTGAATGGCGAAAACGATTTGAAAGTCAAAGATCCTGCTATGGATAATTTAGGAAAGACTTTGAAAATTGTTAAAACTCAAAATATTGAAAAAATCAATAAAATAAGAAATAGAGAAAATAAGAACGATGGTAAATAACGAAAGGATGAAAGGGAATGAACAATTATATAATACCTGCTAATTCAAAAAAATCACAACTTATTTTAGGATTTTTTACTCCGGTTGATTTGATACTTTTTGGTTCTGGTTGTGGGCTTACAGTGCTACTTTTGATATTGGTTCAGGAAGCAGCATTTGGGCAAATGATACTAATTCTTATGCCAGCATTAGTAACAGGATTTTTAGTTACACCGGTACTTTATTATCATAATGTTTTACAATTTATTATAAATGTCTTGAGCTTTGTTTTTAATCCAAGACGCTATTATTGGAGAGGTTGGTGTGTGAAATATGACGCAAATGAAAAGTAGTGGAGTTAGTTATAGCGAAGACTGGTTGCCGGTTCGCCAAATAATGAATGGGATGATTCAGTTAGATGATGGATATTATGTAACTGGTGTTAAAATCATGCCTAAAAATATATTCATTATGGATGTTGGTAGCCAAAATAATGTTATTTATAACTTGCGAAATTTTTATAATTCTATTGATTACGAATTTTGGTTACTTATTGCTGATCGACCAGTAGATATAGATGTTTATGTTTCAAGATTACAACTTATGTATAATAATGCGCAAAGTAGTGCTATTAAAAAACTTATTATGCAAGATATAAATAAAGCTAACTTATTTACTAGTGTTGAATACAATGTTGTTGATACAGAATATTATATATTATTTAAAGAAAAAAGATTAGAATTAGTTCAAAAGAAATTACATAATTTAATGAGTGGACTTGCTACTGCTGGTTTGCAATCAACTCAAGCTTCTAATAATGATTTAAGGATGCTTCTTGATAATTTCCTAAATGGTGGAGAACAAACTAGTTTTGGGGCGGTGATGTAATATGGCAAAATTAAAAAGTGAAATTGCTCCGAAAGGAATGGAGTTTAAACCAACTGAATTTGTAATTGGGGGAAAGTATGCAACTATTATGACAATTATTGCTTTTCCTAAAAGTATATCTCCAGGATTTTTATCTGGTATGACAAATATTAATGGTGTAAAGTTAGCTATTAAACATATTCCTATTGATTTTTCAGTTTTACAAAAGATGCTTAATAAAGAAATTGCTGATTTGAAAGTACGTTATCAAAGCGAAAAAGATCAAACTATGCAGGAAAGAATACGCCAAGATTATGAATCTTTGGAGCAATTTATTCAAATGCTTGCAGCAACTCAAGCTAGGATATTTGATTTTCAAATGCATTTATTAATTACGGCCGATAATAAAGAAGAGTTAGAACTTAGAAAAATACAAGTTAGAAGTTATTTGGATGCCCTTGGAATGCGGGGAGTTTCTTTGATGTTTGAACAAGAGAAAGCTTTAAAATCAATATTACCAATTTTTCCGCCACAAGATATCGAACAAAGAATAGGTACTCCAATTCCATCCGTTACTATTGCAGCAATGTATCCTTTTGTATTTGATAGTATTAAAGACCCTGGTGATGCTACTTTGCTTGGTGTTGATATATCTGGGGGAGTAATATTATTTAATCAATTTTTGTATCAAATACAAAAAGAAAATAACCGGAATAATGCCAATATAATTTTACTTGGTATGTCTGGTAGTGGTAAATCAACTGCTGCTAAAATATTACTTAGAACCCATATTAGAAATGGTTATAAGATTGTTTGTGTTGACCCAGAAGGTGAACTAGAAGAAATGGCTTATTCTTTAGGTGGAGATTTCCTAGATCTTGGTAAGGGTGGAGAATTTGGGATGATAAACCCACTAGAAATAGTAATTGATGCTGATGAAGAAGAAATAGAACAAGGTTTAGGCTATACAGTTTTAACAAGAACATTACAACAAGTAAAAGCTTTTATGAAGTATTATTCTCCAAGTATTGAAGAAGATGTTCTTACTATGTTTAGTGAAGTATTACAAGATACTTATAAAAGATATAAAATAGACTATGATACTGATTTTACAAAATTAACAAGTGCAGATTATCCAACATTTGATGATGTTTATGCTACTATTAAAGGAAGACTTTTATCAATGACGGATGCAACACATGAACGTGATGTAATGGAACGTCTTGAACTTAAGATAAGACCTTTAGTAAAGGAACTTAGATTTTATTTTACTGGTCATACAACATTAAAAATTGAAAGTGATTTTATAGTATTTAATATAAAAGAACTTATGAATAGTGATGAAAATATTAAAAATGCATTATTCTTTAATATTTTAAAATATGCCTGGGGTTTGTGCTTAGATAAAGAGGTCAATACAGTAATGATGGTTGATGAAGCACATGTTTTACTTGCTGGTCATAATGAATTAGGTGCTGAATTCTTAGCGCAAATTCAAAGACGAAGTAGAAAGTACAATACGGGAACAATTATCATTACGCAACAACCAACAGACTTTGCTGCTCCAAATATTATTACTCATGGTAAAGCAATATTTGATAATGCCTCTTATTACTTGGTTATGGGACTTCGTAAGCAAGCAGTAGATGATTTAGCAAAACTAATCGATTTAAATGAAGCTGAAAAGGATTCAATCAAATATTATAATCAAGGGGATGCATTATTTGTTTGTGGTAATAAAAGAATGCGTATTCAGATTGTTGTTACTCAAGAAGAGCTTGATTCATTTGGCTCTGGTGGAGGTTTTTAGTAGGTGATTTAATTGGATAGAAAAAGCATAAATAATAATAGACGTAATAAATTGTTATATGATCCTAATCAAAGAAGATTACAACGATTAGGAGCTTTTTCTATGAATGAAAATACAGAATATGAGGATGAAGATGTAGAGAATACAGAAGAAGAACAAGTGGAAGAATCACAAAATGATGTTTCTCAACAAGAAAACTTAGAAGAACAAAATGTTAGTCAACAACAGGGAACTCAGGAAGAGGCACAGCAAAATTCTAATTCTATTCGAAATACTGCTCTTACTGCTGCAAGAAATGCAGCTGCACAAAAAGCTAAGCAAGTAGCATCTAAAGTAGCATCTAAGGTAGCTATGCGCATAGTTACATTTATTTTGGCTAATCCTTGGATTTTAGGAATTTTAGCTATTGCTGTATTTTTATTATTAATTATTATTATGATGGGGGCTGGTGATTCTCCTTCAAATAGCAGCTTAAATTCTTCTTGTGATACTTCTAGTGATGAAGCAAATATTGTAACGTTTATTAAACAATTTGAAGGTGAAACTGAATCTTGCGACGGTGGTAATGGATATTTGGCTGTTGATATTGGCGATAGTGCTGTAACTGCAGGTAACGGAATAACTAATTATGCTTTAGATTCTAGCACTGTAACGGATTATATAAATGATAACAATTACGGATCATATTTTCATTATAATGGTAGTAATTATTATATGAATTTAGGAGATTGTGTTCCAACTTCAGTAATGGATAAAATTGCTGTATTTGTAATGGAAAATATTTATTCTTCAACTATAGATAGTATTAGTGAGAAGTATGGTGTGACACTTACCCAATATCAAAAGGATGCGATAACTTCATTTAATTATAACTTGGGCCCTAATCATACTGAATCTTTGATTAGCGCTTATGCTAGCGGAGGATATGAAGGTTTGTGGGATGTTATGAAACAATATATTCATGTTGGTGATGATGTTTTGCCAGGACTAATGAGTAGAAGAAAAGCAGAATTTGCTTTATTTGTTACTGGAGATTATACTGATCAAGGTTTATTTTATTCAAGAGATAATGAAAATTATGATTATTATGATTCTGAAGGAGTTATGGATAGAGAAGCTATTTGTGAGTCAACTGGTGATGGTATGTTAACTACAATTGATGGCTATCAAGCTAGGCTAACAAGGCCTCTTAGAACAAATTCGTATTTTTATGATCAAAGTTCTGCTGGACAACTTGCCTATACTGATTTTGAAGGTGAATGTTCATGGTATGCTGGGCATCGAGCTAGAGAAATACTAGCAACAATGGGTTCTTCAAAAGAATGGAATTCGATGCCAGATGGTGGGCAATATTGTACGACTCCAGTAGAAGTTACCAGTGGTACTTTTCAAACATCAAATGATCCAGCATCTCCAAGACCAGGTTCATTAATATCTTGGAATGACCCAGGTGATTATGGGCATGTGGCTGTTGTAGAAGAGGTATATGAGGATGGATCAATTCTTGTTTCTGAAGGGTATATTTCATTAGGAATTGTAAGTGGGCGTAGCGAACTTAACTCTTATATGAATTCGATGGGAACCAGAAGTGGAAGAAAATATAATTGTGAAGGTAATAACTCGGGATGTTTTCATACTATTACGTTAACTCCAGATCAAATAAGAAACTATAATGGTCAAAGTTTTATTTGTTATATATATTTATTAGATTAGTGAGGCGAATATGAAAAAAATTATTTTGTTAATAGCTATTTTGTTTTTAGTAAGTGGTTGTTCGATAGAATATAATATTGAAATAATTGATGAAAATATTATTGAAAATATAGATGTATTTACAAGTGATATGGCTAATTTAGATACTCCCCAAGAAAATTATTATAATCGGAGTTATCGCAATATTTTTGACGATATGTTTAATAGTAATGCTATGGCTTACTTTAATGATCCAAATTTTCAACTTTACTATGAGGGAATTCAACCTAATGTTAGTTATTACGATAAAAGTTTAATTAATGAATCTAATAGATATGGTGTTAATTTTTCGTATCGATTTACATTTAATGACTATTATAGGTCTAGTGCTATAAAATCTTGCTTTGAAGATTTTACAATGATAAAAAATGAAGATATGTATTCTTTGAAGACTAATAATAAATGTAAGTTATTTGATTCTTATACTTTATTAGATAGTGTAAGTATTAATATTGTTACAGATTATGATATTATTTATAATAATGCGGATGTAGTTAATAGTAATACTTATACTTGGAATATTACTCGAGACAATTATACCAATAAAAGTATTAGTATGTGGTTTGATACAATACCAGATGATTTGAGTAACTTTGATCCAAATAACGTACCGAGTGAAGATGACTCCAATTCAAATATTGAAGATGAAGAGACAACTCAAGAAGAGGAAAGTAATACTCTTAGTAGTAAACAAACTAATCTAATTATAATTGGGGCAATTTCTATTTTTGTTATAATATTTGTTGTAGTTATTGTAGTTAAAAAGAAAAGATTATAGTTTAAAGAATGGGTATTTTATAGTATAATAAGTATGAAAGAAAGGAAGTAGAGAATGAAATTTAAAATAGAGCCAAAAGATTTTATGCTATTTTGTATTTATTGTGGTTTATTACTTTATTTGTGTGCAATAGCGGTTTTAAATATTTCTTCTTTAGCTCAAGAAGGACAATTTTATGGCTTGCTTCCTTTTAGAGCTTTTACGGGAATGTATTTGCCTGTTACACTTTTCCTTTTTTTTGGAGCATTAATTGCTATATTTTCAAGTGTCTCTTCATATATTTTTAAGCGTGATAAAGGAAGCCATGGAGTTGGTTTGATTTTTAAAGGAAAATCAAGTGATGGGTATTCTAAATGGGCGAGTGATAAGGACATAAAAAGCGAGGATAGTGTTGTTAGAGTTGATCCTTTAAGTGATAATTTAGATGCTGCTGGTATTCCTTTAATTAATAATGGTAAAGAAATCTGGGTTGATAATGGTGAATATCATAATCTGGTAATAGGGTCTACTGGTAGTGGTAAAACACAAACAATAGTTAAACCAATGGTGAATTTGCTGGCTAAGAAGGGTGAAAGTATGATTATTACTGACCCTAAAGGAGAAATTTACAAATATAGTGCTTCATATTTGAAAGAACGGGGTTATAATATTATTGTTCTTAATTTCCGGGAACCTCAAAGAGGGAATTCTTGGAATCCGTTAACTTTACCTTACAAATATTATACTAGTGGTAATCAAGATAAAGCAATTGAATTATTAAATGACGTTGCATTAAATATTTTATATGATCCAAGTAATAAATCGGAATCTGATTTCTGGGAAAAATCAGCAGCTGACTATTTTTCTGGTTTAGCTTTAGGATTAATGGAAGATGCTAAAGAACGAGAAGTAAACTTAAATAGTATTAATTATATGAGTGCTGTTGGGGAAGAAAGATATGCAACAAGTAATTATATTAAAGAGTATTTTGGCCTTAAAGGGGAAAAGTCGACACCTTACATTTTTGCAACGAGTACAATAAATGCTCCGAATGATACTAAGGGTGGTTTACTTGCAACATTTAGACAAAAGATAAGAAACTTTTCAACTGGAGAAGCTTTAAGTGAAATGCTTTCGTATAGTGATTTTGATATGCGGAAAATTGGTGAAGGAAAAACGGCAATTTTCATGATTATTCACGATGAAAAAAAGACATATCATAGTTTAATGACTATATTTATTAAGCAATGTTATGAAACATTAATTGATGTTGCTCAAGAAAATGGTGGTAAACTTCCTATCAGAACCAATTTTATACTTGATGAATTTGCCAATATGCCTCCGCTTAAGGATGTGGATGCCATGGTATCAGCTGCAAGAAGTCGGGATATTAGGTTTACATTCATTATTCAAAACTTTGCCCAACTTAATGATGTATATGGGGATAATGTGGCAGAAATTATTAAAGGAAATTGTGGTAATTTGGTATACTTAATTAGTACGGAAATGAAAGCATTAGAAGAAATATCTAAGATGTGTGGAGAAGTAAAGGTCACTGATGATAAGGATAAAAATGCAACAAGGCCATTAATTTCCATAACAGATTTACAAAAAATGAAATTGTTTGAAGCAATTATAATAAGACTTAGAATGAGTCCATTTAGAACTAAGTTGGAACCTGATTTTAAAATGAATTGGGGAATTGAAAGAAAAGAAGAACCATATCCAACAAGAATGAAACAAGAAGTTGAGATATTTGATTTAAAGAAATTTGTTATGGATGAAAAAAGTAAAAAAATGGCTAATTCCGGAGATTTTGGCTTTGGAAGTCCTAATCCATTTAAACCTGTAATGGGAGGTTTTCAACCATTTGGGAACTTGAATAATAGTAATCCAATGAGTACTAAAAACGATTTTAATTCTTTGGATATAGATAGCATGTTAAAAGATTTAGATGAGAAATTTAAAGAATTAGATCGTCAGGAAGCAATGAAAAAGCAAGAAGAAAAGATAGAATTACCTAAGAAAAAAGAAATTACGCCATTAGATAATCCTTTTTTGACTAATGAAATTAAGGAGACTGTAAAACCTAAAGAAGTAATTGAGGAAGTAAAACCTAAAATAAATGTTGATGGGGACAGTAAAGTAATTGATGAAAATATTATTAGTGATGATGAATTCTTTGATGATTTTTTTGATGACGATGAATAGTTATAAGCCGTCGTCTTTTTTTAAGTCTTACATATTCTAATAATGTGATAAGTATGAAAAAAATAATGTATAGTGATTATAATCCAGCTATGGGACTTTTAATAGATGTTCAACATCCTTTGGATTATAAGGAGAATCCTACACCTAATAGTAAGAATATGTATGCAGATAAACTTATGTTAAACTATAAAACGGTACTTGATAAAGATAAAAAATATTTTATTATTTGTAGTAAGGGCTCATTAAGTAAAAGAGTAGTTGCTATGCTTGAATATTTAGGATATGATGTAACACAAGTAATAAGATAAGAATTACAAAAATGTAATAGTAATTTTAGAGATTTTGTATTATACTATGAATAGTGGTTTTTATGGGAGAAGTGTTTAGTAACTTTTATAATTTTATAATGAATACTATTGATGCAATGGGAGTATATGGACCTTTGTTAGGGTCTCTTTTTATCGTGCTTGAATCTATTATTCCGCCGCTTCCATTATTTGTTTTTATTACTATAAATTTTTTAGCTTTTGGGTATGTAATGGGATTTATTATATCTTGGGTTTGTACAATAATAGGTTGTGTTATTTCATATTTCCTAGTTAAGAAATTATTACGGAATTTTGTCGTAAAAAAAATAAAGAATGTTGATTTGCTTAATAGATGTATGCATTATATTGAAAATATGTCATTAACTAAAATTACAGTTATTTTAGCAATTCCTTTTACTCCTGCGTTTATGATGAATATAGCTGCTGGATTAGTTAATATGAATTTTAAGAAGTTTTTAATTGCTATATTGATTAGTAAAATATTTTTAGTTTATTTCTGGGGATTTGTAGGTACAAGTTTAGTAGAGAGTTTTCAAAATCCTAGTAGTTTAATTACTGTTGTGGTAATGATGCTTTTAGCATATGGTATGAGCTTGATAATAAAAAAAGTATTTAAAGTTAATTAAATACTAAGTTAGTTTTCGAGTTAAATGTTCTTCAGACGTATTTTCGATTATTTGTTCTATAGTACTTTCTATATTGATATCGTAACTAGTAAATGTAGATTCATATATATAGTCATATGGTTCAATGTCAATATTAGCTTTTTGATAATGTTTAATGCAATCTAAATTGAAAATTATAAGGGAGTCAACAACAAATGAGTTTAATTTTTTTTGGTCTTCACTAGAAATATTGTTATAGCCTTTAACTTTTATAAATATTGCATCAAAGTCTTGAGATAATTTTTGGAAGTCTATCCAATTATCTGTTCGAGGATAATATTTTTTTAAGAAATCTAATTCGTTAGTATTTGTTAAGGTAAATACATTCGCATTATTTTTTAAAGTTATTAAAACTGCGGGGATTTTGAATGGGTCTCCGTTTTTTTGTTTATAAAATAAAACATATGGATTCATAGATAAATATTCCATCCAAGGATTAAATTTTATGTTTTCTGGGTCTTGAATTGTTGCCCATAAACCACCGCTGGGTTTAATACTAGAATTCGTAATTGGTTGTTCTAAATCTTTGGCTAAAAAGTTAGTTCCAATACTTAAATAATTTTGCATTTTGAGCCTCTTTTCCGTAAAATAGATTACTATTATAGCAGTAATTCTTTTTAAAGTCAAAAAATTATTGTATAATTGTGTTAGGTGATATGATGGATAAATTTATAGAGAATTATTTAGATAAAGTAATAGCTGTAGTGGTAATTTTGGTAGTTGCTTTTATTTTAAATAGAGTAATTGATAGTGTTATTAATCGGACAATTCGACATAAAAGAAAGAAAAATGTTACAACACTTTTGATGTTTATAAAAAGAATTAAAAAAGTAGTTATTTGTTCTTTAGCAATATTAATTTGTTTAACTCAATTTGATGTATTTAATTCATTTTCAGTAACTATTTTATCTGGTTTAGGAATTGGGTCTGTTGTTGTTGGCTTAGCTGCGCAAGAAAGCTTAAAAAATTTTTTTGGTAGTGTTGCCATAGTAACTGGAAATCCTTATGAAGTTGGAGATTTTATTGAATGTGTTGATAAAGCTGTAAGTGGAACTGTTGAAGATATTACAATGCGGCATACAATTATTAGAACAATTAATAATAGAAGAGTAATTATTCCTAACTGTGAAATGAATACCTATACAATAGAAAATTTTAATTATAGTGAAAATGAAAATGTAAAGCTAGTAGATTATGAAATTTCTTATGAATCAGATGTCGATAAAGCGATGAAAATATTAAAAGAGGAAATGGAAAAGTTATATCATCCTAATCCAAAGGGAAGAAATAAAGATGTAGAATTTCCAAAAGTTAGAGTTCTAGAATTAGGGGATGATGGAATTAAACTTCGAGCTTGGATATGGGGAGATAATAATAGTGATGTATTTGAAAACATGTATCAACTTAATTATGCAATAAATAAAAGATTTCCAAAGGAAGGTATTGAAATACCTTATCCACACGTTGAAATAGTTGAAAATAAGAAAACAAAAGGAAAAAAGTAAAATGAAATTTACAAAAATGCATGGAGCTGGTAATGATTATATTTATATAAATTGTTTTGAAGAGGATATTGTTCCAGAAGAAATGATAGATGATATTATTGCCATGAGTGATAGACATAAAGGCATCGGTAGTGATGGCGTAATATTTATTATGCCAAGTAAAGTCGCAGATGCACGAATGCGTATGTTTAATGCTGATGGCTCAGAAGGTAAGATGTGCGGCAATGGGATAAGATGTGTTGGCAAATATGTTTATGAACATGGAATATCTCACAATAATCCATTACAAATAGAAACGGCATCAGGTATAAAAATATTAAATTTAGAAGTAGTTCAAGGTAAAGTAGAAACTGTTACAGTTGATATGGGAAATCCTATTCTTGATCCTAAATCGATACCAGTAGATTTAGATGTAGAAAAGGTTATAAATTATCCACTTGTAGTAAACAATCAAGAATATTTAATAACTTGTGTTTCAATGGGAAATCCTCACTGTGTTATATTTACTGAGGGAATAGATTATTTAGATTTAGAAAGTATTGGTCCATTATTTGAAAATAATCCAATATTTCCCGAACGAACTAATGCAGAATTTATTGAAATAATTGATGATAAAACAATGAAAATGCGCGTTTGGGAACGAGGTAGTGGAGAAACCCTTGCTTGTGGAACTGGTGCTAGCGCTTCAGTTGTAGCAGCAATTTATAACAATATATTTACTCGTAATCAAGAAATAGAAGTAATTCTTAAAGGTGGAGAATTATATATAACATTAACTAGTGATAATCATGTTTTCATGCGTGGTAGTGCTATTGAAGTTTTTACGGGAGAATATAAATTAAGAAGAAAACCTCATCAATAATGATGAGGTTTTGGTTATGCAATTCATCAGAATTGCCGCGACGTATAAACGTCGCGAGTTTAAACCACGTGCTATGCACGTGAGAACTGAATAGCAGGAGCGTCGTAAAAAAAATTATCTCTCCTTCTGATATAATATAATTGGTTTGCCAATCAAAAATAAAAATCAGAAGGAGAGATAATTTGAAGAAGTTAAAAAATAATGATGATGTTGGAAGTTTATCACATACTAAATGGAACTGTCAATATCATATAGTATTTACACCAAAATATAGGAGAAAAGCAATATATAATAAGTTAAGAAAAGATATAGGAAGATATTTAAGAAGAT
>CALVVI010000040.1 GCA_944363815.1 uncultured Bacilli bacterium
GCTCCTTCGTACGACTTGCATGTCTTAGGCATGCCGCCAGCGTTCATCCTGAGCCAGGATCAAACTCTCAATAAAAAGATTTGTATTCCAAATCCATAATTTTAGTTTAATCAAAGCTACTTAAAAATTGACTTTTTTACTCAGTTTTCAAAGATCATTCGCACGCCTTTCCGTGTGTGCACTAGTAATATATCAAACTAAAACCAACTTGTCAACAAAAAATTTCACTTTTTTTGATTTTTTTTGTTTTTTTTGCTTTTTTGGACATTTTATTGGTTTTTTTCTATATATTTTATGTTTTTTTCATTAAATTATACCATACTTTTTTAGTTCTTCATATTTATGATGATATTGTTCAATTAAATTTTTATTAAACGGTCCGTCGTTGTTTTTTTTCATTTCAATTAATTTATTTAGTTCTTTTTTTACTATAACATCAATTTCTGAAGGATAATTCATTATTTTTTTGTGAAAGTTATATTCATTATTATCTAATATTTTGTAACCACCATCTGGAAATACGCGCAAATCCAAGTCATAATCGATATATTTTATAACGTTTCCATCAGTAACATACGGAGTGGCAATATTACAATAGTAAAATAAACCATACTTTTTTAATTGGGCTATCACATTAAACCAGTTATGTTTGTAAAAAAAGATTATGGCAAGTTCTTTGGTTTTATAACTTCGTCCATCCGTTTCAGTAACAGTTACCATGTTGTTGCCACAAACTATATAATCATCAAATATATCTAAAATTACAGCTTCTTCACTCGCCTGATATATTTTGCCATTATGTTTATAACAATGAATTTTAAATTTATCTCCTATTTTCATTAAATTCCTCTCTCTTAGGAGAATTATACAATAAATTTTTTGAAATATCAAAAAAAAGTGCATATTATAACGCACTTATTACTTCTATTGCTCTTTGTAATTGATTATCAATCGGATTACCCGCTTCATCATACATTTCAGCTTTTATAACTTCATAATCAGGTTTTAACCCTTTGCCATTAATGCATTCACCATTTGGTCGTAACCAACGAGCTGATGTGTATTTTGCCATGCTTCCATCGCTCAAATCATATGTTTGTTGAACAAGTCCTTTGCCATAACTTGTTTCTCCTACAAATAAAATTGGCCCACTATAACTATCTTTTAAAGCCGCTGCTAATATTTCGGAAGCAGATGCTGAATTACTATTTAATAAGATAACTATTGGATAATTTTTACAAGCGGATGTTTCATCATGATAGTCAGCTTTTGTCTCGCTATTTTCTAACGAATAGATTAGTTTTCCTTTTTCTAAAAATAGACTAGCTGTATCTTCGGCACTTTCTAAATATCCACCAGTGTTATCACGCAAATCCATTATCAATTTTTGCATCCCTTGACTTTCCATATCTTTTAATGCCAAATCGACTTGGCTACTCAAGGTTTTTGAAAATATATCCATTTTTAAATATCCTATATTATTTTCTAATAAACTATATGCTATTGCTTTAGTTGCGACGTCAGCAATCGCTACATCATAAGTTAATTCTGTTCCGGCTCTGTTTATTATTAGTGATACAGATTCATTAGAAGAATTTTTTATTAAATCAGATATTTCTGAACTAGATTTATCGCCAACAGAGGTTCCATCTACACTAACTAATAAGTCTCCAACTTGAAGACCGGCTTCTTCTGCTGGGGAGTCTTTAGTTACTCCTACTATTTCACTACCAATAATTTCTATGCCTATTCCTTTATAACTGCCAGCTAATCGTTCTTCTAAAGCTTTTGTTTCACTACTATTTAAATGAGTAGTATAAGAATCTCCTAAGTAATCTAACATTGCATTTAAAGCTGTATCAATTAACGCATCTTTATCAACATCTTCATAGTAATTATCACTAACAGAGGCATATACTTCTAAAAATTCACTTAAATGCTCATCGTTTAAAAGTTCATTATAATTGAGCCCATTTGAGGTTTTATAACTGTTGGTAACAATTATTCCAGTTGCTAGCGCCGATATTAAAGAGACTGCGCATATTATAATTATAACACTTAAAAGATTAAATCCTTTATTAGCTTTCATTTTATCACCATTTTAATTTTATCATGAGAGTAAAAAAAAGAAAAGTTTAAAACTTCTCTAAGCATTAAATTCAGTTTTAATTGCGTCAAGTCCTTCATGATATTCTACAATTTCACCATTTACAACTTTAATTAGTGTTAAATCTCCCAAAGCCAAATCAGAAATAGTTTTAGCATCTGGGTTAGTAATTCCACCTTCTCCGACATGATATTTTGCATTTAGAGGATTACCTAAATCACAAAAGAAAACTTTTGTTGCATTTTCGCTATCTAAATATTTTGTAATAATAGCAGAATATACTACTGCTTGAGGATCTTCGGCGTCATATAAGGCAACGTAATATTCTTTGTAATTACGATTTAGCATTGTGCCGATACTAACTTTATCATAATCTATTTCACCTGTTTGAGTAGTATCTTCCGATTCCGGTTCATCATCTTTAATCAAAAGATTAGATATTCCATAAACGATTAAAACTATAATAATAATACTAAACAGAATAATTAAAAAGTTGCGCATTTGCTTAGATTCATCACTAACATATTTATCAATCTTTTGTTTATTTTTTCTATTGCTTTGCTTATCATTTAATTTAACTTTATTTTTTGGCATATTTTCCTCCTTATTTGTTATTATACAGAAAATACCTTTTATTTTCAAGCAATATAGAATAAATTTAAAAATTTCCCGTAATTAAAAACTCTCTTATTGTGAGAGTTATTTAAAAATACTATTTTGTTGACATTACAGTTGTTGAATTTCCCAAAGATTTGGCAACGCTTATCATTTCACCGGTTGTTAGATCACTGCTTACTAAGTAGTAACTAATATTATCTGCATGCCAACTTATAGAGTTAGAACTTAATGCCCCGATGCTTTCATTTAAAATTAAAGGATCTCCAAATACCGGTATTACTTCAAATTCATTACTTGCACTAGCTAATTCTTCAACTATTACGAAATTTTTATCTCCGCTAAATGTCAGTATTACTCTGTCTCCTGTTTCAGTAGCTACTGTTTCCGAACTGCTTAAATGCGTATCTGCTGGTATATATAAAGGATAAATTATACCGTCTAAAGAATAATTTGTTTCTTGTTCACAGTTTTCATCTTCACAACTTGAAGAATTATTTTCTTCCTTACATGTTTCGTCTGTGCACTCTTCGGAAGAATTGTTGTTGTTATCATTATTGCTATTTGTCGTATTATTGTCGGTATCGGAATTTTCAGTATCTATTAAATCATCCAATACAAAATCATCTTCACTAAGTTTGGCTTTTAAATCAATTGATTTAAAGTTAACTTTAATTTTAGCAATGTCTTCAGCATTATATACTTCTACCCTTAATATATTCATATCTTTATCAAAATAAATTTTCTGATACTCCAACTCTTCATTGTTTGGATAATTGACGGTGCTTTTAATAGTATAGTTATTATCGCTTGTTTCTAAGGTAGCCTTCGGATCATTTTTTACATCATTAACTAAGTTTTGGAGTAAGTAAGCTTGTGAGGAATTTTCAGGCCAAACACTATCAAATTTGAAACTTTTGTTTAAACTAGGAGTAACAACATATAATCCATCTGGATTTTTTAGGATTATTTGTTCGTGATTATTTGTTTGATTTACTAAAATAACTTTGTAATAATCGTCTTTTAAAAAGTAAGTGTCAATACTATAAGTAAATATTTCTTCACCACTACTAATTTCCATAGTTCCATTTAATTTATAAGATTTGCTATTTTCAACACTTTTTGTAAAATCTGCGACAGCATCTTCTAATTTGTACTCACCACATCCCGTTACCAAAAATAACATAGTTAACAATAAAACTAAATACTTTTTCATTTTCAAATCCCCTTTTCTAATTAACTATATTTTTAATATTTTAAAATATACATGTATAATTTTTAAAAATATTTACATAATAAAAGTAAAAGGATGTGTGATAATGGTAATTTTACAAAAAATAGCACTTGTAATCACAATTATTGGGGCTATTAATTGGGGTCTAATCGGTTTATTTGACTTCAATTTGGTAGCAACATTATTCGAAAGTGCTGAGGTAATCGAAAAATTTATCTATATTCTTGTTGGTATCTCTGGACTTATCAACATCGGAATATTATTTATGAATTTCGAAGATAGAGATTAAAAAAACTCCGTTACTTTTGTAGGTAATGGAGTTTTTTAATTATTCTTCAAATATTCTTATTCGAACAGTGCTGGAAACAACATAACTAACAAGAGGATTATCATTATTAATTTTTACTTCTACTTCATGTTCACCAATTCCTAGGCCTGCTAAATCGATATAAGCTTTTATGTTTTGGACATCTAAACTTTCAATTACAGATGCAACACCTTTAACTTGAACAGTTATCTCTTGATTTGGCAAAATATTAACATTTAAGCCATCAGCAATATTTGTTTCTTCAATATTATCCGCTATGTCAATAGTCCTTTGTTGTTCTTCACCGAAAGTAGCTGTAATTTCTACAGTATTATCACTCATATCACGAACGCCGTTTGGCTTTCTAATATTTACTTCGTAAGTCCAAGTACTTTCATTTCCTCGACCATCAACATTAATTGTTACAGGAACACTTTCAATATTATCTATTTGTGCTTGATCACCATAAATGGTTATTGAATATGATGTGTTGTTGTTAATTAATATCGAAGCTATAGCCTTACCTGTTACCAGTTCTCCAGTTGTTTCGACAGATATAGGTACTGTTTTTGAGTAGCTTTCTAATACAACAGTAGCACTTATTGTGCTCGGTACAATTTCTACGTTAGTAAGGCGATTTCCTTTAGAATCATATGCTGCTAATTCAACATTAGAAATATCGAATGTTCCTGCTTCAGTAAAGTTTTGTTGTTCTAAGTCGATTAAAGCTTTAACGGATGCTATTTCAGCTAAGGCATCACTTCCGCCTTTAACTACTACCTCAGATTTATCTAAACTTACAGATTCAACACTTAATTTGCTATCCAATGCATCAATATTTAGCAAATCATATGATATCGACATAACTTGACTTTCTTTATTTTTTATTGTTACTTGAACGTATTCTGGTGATAGTTGATAGCTAAGAGAATCAATTGATTTAGAATAAGTGAAGTATACTTTATATGGAGTATCACTTGGAGTATACTCTGATAAATCTAGAATTACTTCATATTCTCCTAATTGCTTAGCTAAATAAATATCACTTTTACGGCCAGTTATAGTTATATCTACGGTTTCAGGAACACCTTCAACCACGTAAGCTTCTTCATTATATTTTACTACTACTGGTACGTTTGTTATAACTTCAGCTTCTGTTTCCACTAAAGTAATAACTTTCGAATCAATCAGCAAAAATAATACTACTGCAATTATTAGTGATAAATAAATTAAAAAATGCGGCCTATTTAATATTTTATCTAGTTTACCTTGATTTTTCTTAAATTTTTTGGATAAATAATACACTGCTCTACTTATAGGAACAATTATACATTTATCAATAATACTATATATTTTTTTTAAAAACTTTGTTATCATTCTTCTTCACCGTCGCTTTCGTCTGCTTCGAAGAAGACTTCCATCTTCGGTTTTAGTTCATCGATTAGCATCATTCTGAATTGATCAGGCTCAAGATTATAATGTAATTTGCTATCAACTGCAATGCTAAGACGTCCTGTTTCTTCGGATACAATTAAGGCAATTGCATCACTTTCTTCAGCAATACCTAGACCTGCTCTATGTCTTGTACCAAGTCTTTTTGAAATGCCGGGATTCATACTGGTTTTAAATACTGCACCAGCACAAGTTATTCTATCACCTTGAATTATTACACCACCATCATGCAATGGAGAGTTAGGGAAGAATATTGTTTCTAGTAAAGAGTCACTGATATCAGCATAAACCTTGGTAGAATTTTTGATATATTCTTCAAGAGATATTTCTCTTTCGATTACAATTAGAGCTCCAATTCTATTTTTTCGTAAATATTCAACAGCTCGCGTTATTTCATATACAACTTTTTCCCTTTCATCGACAGTAAGTATTTTATGACGGCCTAAAAGTTGAGTGCGGCCTAAAGACTCTAAAACACTTCTTATTTCTGGCTGGAAAATTACAATTATAGCTAGAGGCCCCCATTGAATGGCATATTCTAAAATGACTCCAACCGTATATAAATTAAGCCAGTCGCTTAAAAGTTTTACTATAAGAATTAAAATTACGCCCTTAACGATTAGGACCATTTTAATATTATTTTTAACATTTTTTAAAATATAGTAAAAGGCAATCCATACAAAACATATATCGAGTATTTTGGTGAATATATCCCATACTAATGACAAATTCATTTAAACACCATCCTTGAATAATACTGCTTATACATTATATCAAATTTTTAGAAAAATAAAAAGTCCTAAACGGACTTAATTATTGTTGAGGCGTTGAGCCTGAAGTTTGATTATTTTGGTTACCAGGTTTTATAGTAACATTTTTATTAAGGGCATCTGATAATGACATGGATTGATCCATGTTTTTTAAATCTTGTACATTTATTTCTTCTACTTTATTTTTTTCAGATGCTATTTTAAAAGGAGATGCTTTATGACGTTTTTTTTCAACAAAATAACCAATTAAAGCAAATATTAAAATTACGCTTATAATTATAAACAAAATATGCCATTTAGATAAAAAACCTAATAATCTTTCCATTTCTCCTCCTTTTAAGATATAGTTAACGATTGTCCTTCTGGTTGAATTTGTATAAAGGTATTGCCATCATTAACTTTTAATTCTTCGCCATTTTCATAATAATATTTTGTTTGATCAGAGCGACTTGATTTTTGCCAAGTTATAGGAACAGCATAACCATTACTAATATAATAGCCAGTACCGCTACCAATATTTTCTATTTCTTGTCTACCTTTATTTTCTCCATCATCTAATGTATAATTATCTACTTGATAAGTAATAATATTTTTAAAAGTATATTGTTCTTTAGTAACGTAGTCAGTGTGGGCATCTCCGTTTACAAATCTTTTATAAGTTTTAGATTCACTATCGTATTCATAGCTTGAGGTTATACTTCCTGAGTATTTTATACTTACATTACTTGCAGGAGTAGCACCTTCTAAACCGGACATGTCTATTTCATCGATACTATAATTTAATAATAAATCTTTATTTCTTTCAGTTCTTTTATTACCAAGGCCATTTTCTAGCATCTCAATACTAGTAAAAAGACGGTGTTCACTAGAAACATTTAAACTTCTGTCTCGCCAGCCGGTTTTATTTTCTGAAACTTCAATGCGATCAACTCCAAGAGCTGTAAAGTCTCTGCTAGCTTGTGGACTTTGACCATGATGAACATAAATAGCATCATTTTCTAAAGCATAATCTAAGAAATAATGTCTAGCACTACGAATGGAGCCAATTCTTTCGGTATCTTGATCTAAGAATAAAGCCATGTATCTTGTTATGCCTCCTTCAACAATAATTTCATAAATTATATAGGCATCTTGCAAGCCACTTTGTAAAGGTCTAGCAACATTGATATTATTAATCATAACGGCGTATGGTCTACTTGTCGAATTTTCATCAACAATTTGAAGTTTTTTTACTTCTTCAACTGGTTCGTTATTTTCCTTTTTTGGTGTTGGCTCTGAATCATTTTTAGAAAATAAACCTGCTTTAAAAGCTATTAAAAGAGCAATTCCTAATAATAATACTACCCCAACAACAATTAATATGATTTTGTTTTTCTTTTTACTCAATATTATTTTTAATGATTTTGCCATATTACCTCCGATTTATTTGCCTTTGTAAATCCCTTTTTTTAATACTTTCTCTTTTATCATATAATTTTTTCCCACGAGCAATTCCAAGTAGAATTTTAGCTTTGCCATTTTTTAGGTATATTTTTAAAGGAATTAGAGTATAACTTTCTTTTTGAACTTTTTCTAACAATTTTTTTATTTCTTTTTTATGTAAAAGTAATTTTCGTTCCCTGCTTGGATCGTGATTAAAAATACTGCCAGAATCATATTTTTCAATAAACATATTAATAATATATGCTTCATTATTTTTGATGCGCACATAACTATCTGTTATATTTACTGATCCTTTTCGAACAGATTTTATTTCAGTGCCTACTAGAGCAATGCCCGCTTCTAGCTCATCTTCAATAAAATAGTTAAAATAAGCTTTTTTATTTTTGATCTCCATCTGATCCACCTACTACTTCAAAATCTATTGTACTATTTTCTTTATTAGCAGCAGTAACAACAACTGTTACCTTATCTCCAATTCGATATTTTTTGCTATTATCCTCTTTAACTAAAGAAAGTATTTCCGGTATGTAATTATAATATCCATCCAGAGTGCTTATGTGAACTAAACCTTCAACTAAATTTTCTAACTTGACAAAAAAGCCAAAATTTGTTACCCCACTAATAATTCCTTGATACTTTTCACCAATATGATTTTCCATATATTCAGCCATTTTCATTGATAATACATCTCGTTCTGCTTCAGCGGATGCAACTTCTGTTTCACTAGAATTGGTTGCTACATCTACAAGATATTTTTGATTAAAGTTAATTGTTTCCATATCTATCCGATTTTCAAATAGATACGTTCTTAATAATCTGTGAACTGTTAAATCTGGAAAACGACGGATTGGACTAGTAAAATGAGTATAATTTTTTAAAGCTAAGCCAAAATGACCAATGTTATTTGTACTATATACTGCTTTTTTCATACTACGTAAAAGCATATCTGATAGAATTGAAAATTCCTTTTTTTCTTTTAATTCATTTAGAACCTTTTGCATTGTTAAAGGAGTGATCTTGCTTAGATTGGTATGAATATGATAACCCATTTGCTTAATAAGATTTTTAAAGTCTTCAATTTTTTCGCTACTTGGCAGGTCATGAACACGATAAATAAATGGTAAATCCATATTATTAATATGAGTCGCTACAGTTTCATTGGCAGCAATCATAAAGTCTTCAATTAGATTTTCTCCATCTCCACGAGTTCTTTTAACTATATCAATAGCTTTACCAGATTCATCTTGAATAATTTTGGCTTCATCAATACCAAAATCGATATAGCCGCGAGATGTTTTTTCAGCTCGCAAAATTTTTGCTAACTCATTCATTTCTTTTAATGTGGAAGCATATGGCTCATAGCCTTCAGGTATAATATTTTCTTGAAGAATTTTATTAACATTTTTATAAGTCATTTGTTTATTTGATTTTATGTATGAAGGGAATATATCATAATCAATTACATGCCCCTTATTATTTATAGTCATTTCACAACTTATAGTAAGCCGTATTACTTCGGGATTTAATGAACAAATGCCATTTGATAATTGGTGTGGGATCATTGGGATAACCGTATCAGCTAAGTAGCTTGATGTTCCTCGGGCAAAAGCTGTTTCATAAAGACTAGTACCCACTCGAACATAATGAGAAACATCAGCAATGTGAACACCTAAAATATAATTTTCATTGTTTTTTTCTAGGCTTATTGCATCATCAATATCTTTTGTATCATCACCATCAATTGTAAAAATTATTTTATTAGTTAAATCTCGACGCCCTTTTAATTCTTCTTTTTTTACTTCAGCAGGAATGTTTTCTAATTCCTTTAAAACAGCAGAATTAAATTTAGTTTCAATTCCATGCTTTATAGCAATTGATAAAATGTCTACTCCAGGGTCATTTTTGTGGCCAATTATTTGAGTGACTTTACCCAAAAACATTCTGGTTCCAATTTCTTTAATAACACTTACCACTACTTTATGGCCTTCGACGCATTGTTTAGTACTTTCTTTGGTTAATTTAACCATTATATTTAACTTTTCGTCATCTGGCTTAAATGTCAATTTGTTCTTTATTTTAATCATTTCACCAACAATGTTGTTAATATCTCTTTTTAATATTTTAATAACTCTGGCTTCCCTTTCACCATTGTTAGTAACAAAATCAACTTCAACAAAGTCACCATTAATAGCGCCATGGAGAAATTCACTTTTTATAAAAATATCAGGTTCACCAGGAACATCTACAAAACCATTACCATTACGATTAATGCTAATTACTCCACATTTTAATGTTTTAGTATTACTCATTAAAAGGAATTCATGCTTTTTCGATTCATGAATTATACCATCTTTAGTTAATTCTTCTAAATTTCTTTCTAACTCTTGAATCTCTTCAACACTATTAAGTCCTAGTTGATTATTTATTTCCATAACACTTTTGGCTTTAGTTTCATTCTTTAGAATTTCTAATACTTTTTCCTTCATTTCTACCCTTCTTTATAAGTACAGGTCATAGTATTACTATCTGGCCATGATATCTGTACATAACTTGCTGTATCATTACTAATCGTTTCACCTGTTAACGGGTTAATTAAATCAGCCTTTAGATAGTCATGGGAAATTAATGTTTCATAGTTAACTTTACATAGATGTTCATAACCTAAACATATTGCTTCGGTTATATTTTCATCTTTAGCATATTCACAAGCAGTTTGTTCTACATCTTTTTTGAAATCCATAATTTCTTTATTGTGGATACCACCAACAACCAAAACTATTCCTAAGACTACTAGAATTGTTATAATTAATATCAATAAAATTATTAGGTTCCTCTTTTTATTCTTCATATTTATCACACTCTAAGTATATCATATTTATTTAAAATAAAAAACATTTAGTTCGTATTTATGGCATATCATATGTACATGTTTTTTCTCCATTATCCCAAGTTATTGAAACTCGGTCATTATTATACGAAGTTATAGGGTTATCATTTGAAGGATTTTTTAAACTACTATCTAAAAGGCCAGCAGCTATTAATTCGCCGATGGAAACGGTGTCATTAGAACTTATATCATTAATTTCAGCATAAACACATGCAGCATCTTGAATCTGATTAACGTAATCTTCGGTATCTTTTTCTTCTTGACGATCAAGCATACCAGTAATGCTTACGCCGACAGTTACAGAAATTATTACAATTAATGTTATTGTTACGATTAGTTCAATTAATGTAAATCCTTTATCTTTCATATTATCACGAATTTATTATAACATAACTTTCTTAATATAAACATAAAAACTTCACTTTTAATTTGTATGATGTTATTGGAAGTGAGGTGATTAAGTGAATATAGAGATTATTGGGAGTAATTGTAGTAATGGTATAAAACTCAAGAAATTGCTGCTTAAGGTAGCTAGCAATTATGACGGAGATGTTGAGATAAGTTAAAAGACGACCAAGAATCATTAAGGAAATATAATATTAAAAATAAACCAGGCTTGGTAATAAATGGTCATAAATTCAGCGAAGGAAATGTACCAAGCGATAGAGAAATTTTAAAATATATTAAGTCATACACAACTAGTTAAAGAAGCCGACGTGCTTCTTTCTTTTTATGTTTTTAAATACTATCTTCCTTTTTTAGAAGGTTCATATAAGTATCAATATATAGCAATTTGAATAAAGGATCATCTG
>CALVVI010000041.1 GCA_944363815.1 uncultured Bacilli bacterium
ATTATTTCAATATTTTCTTTATCAGCATAGGATAATCTATCAAAAGATTTATTTTTTATTTCACGTCTTAAATCTCTAACTGATAGATTATCTAATATTACTCGGTTAATGTAATAGTTTCTTTCATTCTCATCCTTTATTGGTAAAATATAGCGATAATGAGTCCATGTCAATTGTTGGCGCAGCGAGCCAATAATTGGGAATTCAATATAAAATAGTCTCATTCTAGATAAATTAGTATAATCATATCCTCTGCCATATTTCTCGCTTAACTTTTTTCCCCATTCTTTAATTAAGCCATCCCCATACTTAGCTCGCTTTTCACCGCCTTGAGCTTCAACTATAAGCCGGCCAATATTCCAATAGGTATATAAAGTCTCACTATTATCCTGTAAGGCACGTACTTTCTTATTAACTTCATTATTTTTAATTAAATTTTCAACTTGTTTGTAATAATTCATAACCAAAAACCTCCGATTGGTTATATACTTTATCACAAACAAATTAAAATATTTGTCGAATTAAAGTATTTCAGTAAATTTTTTTAATATTTATATCATTCACAAATATTTAATAAAAAGAGTCTGTCGTGAATCAATCCTTTTCACGACAGACTCTTTTTATACCCCAATTTCTTCTTTATCAACAATTGATTTAGGATAAAGTTTTCTAATATCTGTTCTATACAATATATAATCTATACTAGTATCATAATAATTAGCTAATTTTTGTAATATATCCTCAGTAAGAATAGTTTGATTAGTTTCATAATAACTATAATTTCTTTGGGTAATACCTAAATTCCTAGCAATTTCTTTTTTGACTAAATCATGGTCTTCTCTAAGTTCTCTTAATCTATTCATAGCTTCACCAACTAAATTATATCTTAGACAAAAATTATCTATTGCTTTTTAGATAAAATTTTTCTATAATTATTATAGTAGTAGACAGTATTCGACAGATATCGCACTAATAATCATTTATACTACTATAAAGGAGCTGATTATGAAGAAGAAAAAAGTATTAATAACTATATCTTTAGTTACTATATTATTACTTTCTGTTTTTATATTTAATTATATTAATGAAGATAGAGAAGTAATAGCTAGTGGTAAAGAAAATTCAATTCTTGAAAGTGATGGTATGTTTTCATTTATGTTAGAAACTTCTCCTGGTTCTGGCGAATACACTGTATCAAGTGATACTAAGTGGCCGGGTTCAGGATATCAGTATAATGAAAGACTATCCGGCTGTGAAAATGGTAGTACTTTAATTTGGAATGATGAAGCTAAATCTGTTACTTTAAAAGCTAATAAGTCTGATAAGTGTTATTTATACTTTGATAATGTACCACCAGATGTTACTTTAGCAGCAACTAATGCTGATACTTCACATGGGGCTGCTCCAGCAACACTAAGTTGTAATGGTGCAACATCTAGTTATAATCAAAAGTATCGAAGGGTAGAAATATCTCAGATTGATAATAGTTATACTAACTGTACTTTAACATATGGATCCCCTAGTAGTACGAATTATCTAAACAACTATATCATAGACTTATCCGGAACCAGCCAAGGCACAGGGCAAGTAGTTCAAGAAAATGGATATCGTTACGAAGGAAAGGACCCAAATAACTACATCTGGTTCAATAATGAACTATGGAGAATCATCGGGGTGTTCGATGAAGCATCACACGGACAAAGTGGCCAAAATTTAGTTAAGATAATCAGAAATGATTCAATTGGAGGACTAGCATGGCATAAATCAAATAGAAATGATTGGAAAGCATCAAGTTTGATGAATTTGTTAAATGGAGCATATTTGAATAGTGAAAATGGTACTGGAGGAGAATATTGCTATGGATATTCAACAACAGTTCCAGCAGGGAATTGTGATTACACTGAAACAGGAATAAACGATACATATAGGGCAATGATAGAAAATGTGACATGGTATTTGGAAGGATATTCAAGTACAAGCGCCACAGCAGAGGCATTCTACGGCTATGAAAGAGGAACGACAGTATCTAGTGGAATGCCAACAAGTACAACCGGATATATAGGACTTATGTATCCAAGTGATTATGGATATAGTGTGCTAGCTAGTTCTTGTGCAAGGACAACTAATTTAGATGATTACGATAGTGCAACATGTGCCGGCCAAAGTTGGTTGTATGGCCAAGGCTATGAATGGACAATTAGTCCGAATTCGTCGAGCAGTAATTACGTGTTTTATGTGGACTTCGACGGCTACTTGAACGGCCGCAGCGCGTACAACGGGTATGCCGCTAGACCGTCTCTTTATCTCGACTCTTCAGTGTATGTGGTAGATGGAGATGGATCTAAAAGTGATCCATACATAATAGGAATGTGATGAGCTTTATCCTCCGAGCTGGCGGACTCCAGCGCGGAGGTGCCAACTTATCAACAAATAAAGAAAGGACTAAAAAATGATATTGAAAAAATGTAAACTCGATGTAAAGTCGGGGGGGTATTAAATGTAAGTGACGTAAACTTTAGTGTCAAGTCAGAAAACAAAGATTATGTGACACTCATAAAACAAGGAAAGTTTTATTACGTATATGACACTGATGCTTTAATATTAAATCATATTTTTGATTATAAAATTCTTTCAGGACTTAAGTGTGGATTTCCTGATACTTCTTTAGAAAAAGTTGTATCTAAATTAGAAGAATTAAAAATATCATATTGTATAAAAAGCTATGGAAATATAATTGAAAATAAGAAATTTAAAAATTTAAATGATTATACTCGTATTTCAATACTTGCTAAGAAAACAGCTGATTTAAAAAATAGATTAGATATCTTAGTTAAAACAATTAAAATATCTGACAAAGAAACTCTAGAGAGGATAATAGAAAGTATTGAAGAATGTTTAAGATTATAAGTAATGAATTTAAGTTATTACATAAATATAAAGAATTTATAAAAGAATTAGATAATTTAATTCAAAATATACCTAGAAAAGATTATTTTTATAAAGATAAAATAAGAGCTGTTTCCAATTACATTTTAGAATTAATTCTAAAATGTAATTATGAAAATGATAATTTCAATTTAGTATTTTATAAAAGTAATATTAAAGGGAATATTGCTTATTTAGATTTTCTTTTAGATAGATTATATGATATGAAATATATTAATGAAAAGAATTTATATAATATAACTACTAAATTAATTGAAATAAATAAAATGGTATCAGGATGGTTAAATAATAAAGATGAAAGTGCATATAAGTAATTTGAAAGAAGTTTATGAAAAAGAAATTAGAAAAAATGTTAAGAACAAGAAAAAGATATTTAAATTTGAAACTCAAAAAATAGAATATCTTTTAGATATAAAAAGAGTATTAGAAAATAATTTGTATGACGGTGGCAAATATAATATCTTTCTAATATATAAGCCAAAATTAAGAGTGGTGATGTCTCAGTCTATTTATGATAAAGTAATAAATCATTATGTAACAAGATTTATACTAATACCTAAATTATCAAAATATTTAAATAATCGAAATTGTGCAACTAGAAAAAATATGGGAATTGATTATGCTATTAAATTGTTTAAAAGTGATATTGAAAGTTTTAAAAAGTATAAAGAATTTTACTTTTTAAAACTAGATATTTCTAAATTCTTTTATAGTATAGATCATAAAATACTCTTAAATCTTATAAAAGAAGATTTAGATGAAGAAGAATATAATTTAGTTAAAGTAATACTTGATAGTACTAATAAATCTTATGTTAATAAAATAATAAGCAATTTTGAAGAAAAGCAAGGTAGTCCCTTACCTAAGTATGACTACGGTAAAGGACTACCCATAGGCAATATGACTAGTCAATTCCTTGCTATATTTTATTTATCTAAATTACAACACTATATAATACATAATTTACACTTAAAGCTTGTTGCATATATGGATGATTATATAATCATCTATCAAGATAAAAATTATTTAAAGACATGTTTAGACATTATTACCAGTAAATTATATAATGAATATAATTTACTGGTAAATAGAAATAAAACTTATATTTCATCAGCTAAAAATGGGGTACAGTTTTTAGGTTATAATTTTAAAGTTATAAATAATAAAACAATTATAAAATTATGCAAAAATAGCAAGAAAAATATTAAAAAAGGAATTAAAAGAACTAAATATTTATTTAAATTTGACTATATAGAATTTTCACAAGTTTTTAGCAGTATTGAAAATTATAAGCATAGTTATCCATATGCTAGCAAAAAAGAAGTACAAAATATATTTGAATTATATTGGTAAGGGTAATTCTTTAGTAATCCGAATTCGTCGAACAGTAATAACGTGTTTAATGTGAACAACAACGGCAACTTGAACAACAACAACGCGAACAACGGGTATGCCGCTAGAGCCCTAAATGTTTGATGCTTAATTGGTCAAGGCTAGTTTAGAATAAGCATTAAGGACATGAATTATCCTGAGGTAAGCCTCGAATAAGAATAACAGATGAAAAAGTCTACGGACTTTTTCTAGAACTGTTATATATATTTAAAATATTAATTAAGAGGAGAATTGAGTAATGAAAGAAAGAATCGATATAATTAAAAACTTATTTCCAGATTATCTAATAGTAATTAAAGTAAAAGATAAAATAAAATTTATGGGAATAGATAAGAAAATAGTTGATAATTTTGGCTATTTAAACTTAAAAAATGTTAATAAATTAATATTAGATAATTTAGCTATATTAAAAAAAGAAGAATATGATAATAATTTATATAAGGAATATTATTTGAAGACTAGATTAATTGATATAGTTAAGGAAATAAAGGAGGAACTAGTATAATATGAAAAAAAGGATTATTGTTTTATGTATTGGAATATTTATATTTATTGGAATTATAGGATTATCCTATAATTCTAATAATAAAACAACATTTACTCAAGATGGAGTAACCTATGCTTTAACACTTGATGGAACTAGCACTACTTCATTCCCAGCAAAAGGAATGTACCGAGCAGACGTAGCTTGTGAAAATGCTACGGGAAACTGGTTATATGATGAATGGAAACTTGCTATAGAAGATATTACAAGTAATAATATAACTTGTGATATTGATTTTACTACTATTTCTCAAACTAACCTTAATAGTTATATTATGAATCTTAGTGGAACCACCCAAGGCACAGGGCAAGTAGTTCAAGAAAATGGATATCGTTACGAAGGAAAGAATCCAAATAATTATATTTGGTTTAATAATGAACTATGGAGAATCATCGGGGTGTTCGATGAAAATTCCCATGGTGTAAGTAACCAAAATCTAGTCAAGATAATCAGAAATGATTCTATCGGTGCACTAGCATGGAGTGTATATAATAGCAATAAATATCCGACCTTGATGCATTTATTAGGCGAAAAATACTATAATGCCGAAAATGGTACAGAAGGATCTTTTTGCTATGTACACAGAAATATTTCATCTAACTGTAATTATACTGAAATAGGAATAAATGATATATATAGACCAATGATAGAAAATGTAGCGTGGTATCTAGGAGATTATCAGGGCCCGATTTTTATAGAACCGGATGTAGGAGGCTTAGGTACTGCAGAAGAATTTTATAATGCTGAAAGGGGAGGCACGGCATATTTGGAAGAATATATAGGACTCATGTATCCAAGTGATTATGGATATAGTGTACTAGCCAGTTCATGTGCAAGAACAACAAATTTAGATGTATATAGTAATGTAAATTGTGCTGGAGAAAGTTGGTTGTATGGCAAAGGATCCGAATGGACAATTACTCCGATTTCGTCAGACATGTACGAAGTGTTTGTTGTGGACAACGGCGGCAGCTTGAGCAACTACTACGCGGACTACGGGTATGCCGCTAGACCTGTCTTGTATCTAGACTCTAGTGTGTATGTAATTGATGGAACAGGAACACAAAGTGATCCATACATAATAGGAATGGGATAACCTTTAATCCTCCGCCGGCGGCTGTCCCCGCCACGGAGGTGCCAACTTATCGACAAATATTTACATAGATACACATTTATGATAAGATAACTACTGAGGTGAAGTTATGCCAAAGTTAATTAATATTGCAGAATTATTAGAGAAAAATGATGTTGGTAAGTTTTTAAGTGCCACAGACTTAATCAGGGGAGAAAGACTTACTAATAATGTTTATTTTGATGATGATGGTGTTTTTAGAACAAATGGTATCACTAGATACTATTTTTCTGTTGAATCAGAGTTTTACTATGATAAGTATTATGAAGTATTTATTGATATAAAAAATAATAAAGTAGTAGATGTAAATTGTGAATGTGAAGCATTTAAAAAAAGTAATCGTTGCAAGCATATCGGCGCTTGTATAATGGATAATATTGAAATGCTTTTTAAAAAGAATATTGATACGGAAGAAATATCTAATATAATACTTGATAAATTTGTAAGTGATTCTAAATCGACAATTAAAAAAGAAGTAGATTTAGAATTAAAGATTGAATTAAATGATAGTTATTATTGGAACTCTTTCTTAGAACCAAAAGTAAGTATCGGGGAAAATAGATTATATAGTTTAAATAATAAAATAAGTTCATTTAGTGCTACCTACTTATCAGGTGATGGTGAAGTTAAATTTGGCAAAAATTTCACTTATAACCCCCGAGTTAACTATTTTAATGAAAAAAATACCAAAATAATTGAAGCATTTATTGAATTATGTAATGGTAATAGTAATAGATATTTTGCCCCCAGATCCTTAAAAAAATTTTTAAATGCAATTAAAGATTGTCATTTTATTTATAAAAATTATAAAATAAATGGTATTAAAGAAAAGTTCCCTTTAAAAAGTAATTTAAGTAAAAAGGATAATAATTATACTTTAAATTTTGATGTAAATGAATTAGAATTATTATTTGATGATGATTATGAATTTGTTTTTTATCAAGGTAATTTATATAAATTAAATAAAAAAGAACAAGAATTATTAGAAACTATTATATATAATGATGTAACTAGTATTAATATTAAAAAAGATAAAATAGAAGCATTTACTAATGGTTTAATGAATTTAGTTAAAAAGAATATGGATGTTGATGCATCAGTTGATGATTTAGTGGTAACTAAAGATATTAAAGCAGAAACTTATTTTGATTTAAGACGTGATTATATTATTTGTGATGTTAAATTTATTTATGATGATAAAGTAGTAGGTTACTTTGATTCAAATTCTAGTGTCTTAAGAGACATGGAATTTGAATCAAATGTTATTAATGATTTACTTAAATATTCATTTGAAATAAAGGATAATAAATTAATATTAGTTGATTTAGAAAAACAAGTATCTTTTATTGAAAATGGCTTAGAAGAATTATCAAGTAAGTATGTTGTTTATACAACAGAGAAGTTTAAAAAATTAAGTGTTCGTAAGAAAACTAATGTTACTTCAATGTTTGGTATTGGTAGTGATAATATATTAAGTTTTAATTTTTCTCTTGGAGACATTCCTAGTGAAGAATTAGTTAATGTTTTTAAAAGTATTAAAAATAAGAAAAAATATTATAAGTTAAAAAATGGAGATATTTTAAATCTAGAAGATGAATCATTACAAGAATTAGAAGATTTATCACAAGAATTAGAATTAACTGATGAAGATATAATTAATGGTCATGGTAGTATTTTAAAATACCGGGCTATTTATTTAGATAGTTTAAAAAATACTAAGTATAATATAATTAAAACGGATAATTTATTTGATAATCTTATTAAAAAATTTTATGCCTTCAAAGATAGTGACCTATCTTTGAAGGACTTAAGACAATTAAGAGATTATCAAATAACTGGTGTTAAATGGTTGTATAATTTGGATAAAACTGGCTTCGGCGGAATACTTGCTGATGAAATGGGTTTAGGTAAAACTATTCAAATAATTTATTATATTAAACAAATGCTAGAAGAAAACTCTAGTTTCAAATTCTTAATAGTTGTTCCAACAAGCCTTGCTTATAACTGGGAACATGAGTTTGATGAGTTTGCTCCCGAAATAAAAAAAGTAATATGCGTCGGCAATAAAGATAAAAGAATAAAGATATTAAATAATTTAGATAATATCAATGTTTTAATTACTACTTATGGCATATTAAGAGAAGATGAAGACCTTTATCATAATATTACATTTCATGGAATTATTATCGATGAAGCCCAAAATATTAAAAATAATATGGCCGGAATTACTAAAGTGGTTAAAAGTATGCAAGGAGATGTTAAATTTGCTTTAACTGGTACTCCTTTAGAAAATTCTATTTTAGAGTTATGGAGTATCTTTGATTTTGTTATGCCTGGCTATTTAACAAGTTTAACTAAATTTCAAAGTAAATATCGTATTAAAGATTTTGGTGAAGATAGTGAACTCTTACTTAAAGGCTTATCTCATCAAATAAATCCATTTATCTTAAGAAGAAAGAAAAAAGATGTAATTAAAGAACTTCCTGATAAATTAATAAATGATATTTATATTGATTTGTCAGACGAACAAAAGAAGCTCTATGCGGCTGAACTCGAAAGAGTAAAAGAAGAAATGGCTAAAATAATTGCTAGTGAGGGAATAAGCAAAGCTAGATTTTTAATTTTACAAGTTTTGATGAAATTAAGACAAATATGTATAGATCCTAATATCATATATGAAAATTATGATGGGGGAAGCAATAAGATTGATACCCTTATTAATATAGTTGGAGAATATATTGCTAATGGACATAAAATATTGATTTTTTCTTCTTTTAAAAAAGCTTTAGATGAAGTAAGTGTAAGGCTTAAAAAAGAAAAAATCAAATATCATATGATTGATGGGTCAGTTAGTTCTAAAAATAGAATTAACATGGTTGATGATTTTAATAGTAATGAAGATGTCAAAGTATTTTTGATTACTCTTAAAGCTGGGGGAACAGGTCTTAACTTAGCTTCTGCTGATGTTGTAATTCACTTAGATTTATGGTGGAATCCTCAAGCGGAAAACCAAGCAACTGATAGAGCACACCGAATAGGCCAAAAAAATACTGTTGAGGTAATTCATTTAATAAGTAAAGGTACAATTGAAGAAAAAATACTAGAACTACAAAATAAGAAAAGAATGCTTAGTGATAAATTAATTGATGGTGAGATTAGGGATAAGAATGTATTATCTGAATTAACTGAAGAAGATATTAAAAACTTACTTGCTTATGAAAACAAAGAATAATTTTGTAAACTGAATTATTCTTTTAATATTTGCATAAAATTTGCAAAAATACAAAAAATATGTATACATTTTTGGCTTTTAAGTATATAATATTGATAGGGAGGGGTATTTATGCTTATAGAATTTAGCGTAAAAAACTTTTTATCTTTTAAAGAAAAAGTTACTTTGTCTTTAGAAAAGGTAATCGGAAATGAAAATGAAGAAAATACTTTTACTTTTAATAATGAAGAATTATTAAAAACAGCAGTAATATATGGTGCAAATGCTTCAGGCAAATCAAATTTGATAAAAGCATTTACAACTGCTATTTTAATGGTTAGAAACTCTAGTGTGATACCACTTGGAGGAAAATGGGATATTTTAAAGCCTTTTTTGTTTTCAGAAGATACCAATAATAGTCCTAGTGAATTTGAATTTATTTTTATTGCTAATAAAATAAAATATAGATATTTTTTTAGTGCTGATGAGGATAAAATATATAAGGAATCATTAGATGCATATTATAGCCAAAAACCTACTAACATATTTACTCGTAAAAACACTACAGAATATAATTTTATTAATAGTGATAGAAAAACTTTAGAATCAATTGCTTCTAAAAATACTGAGAATAAACTTTTTTTAACCTCAGCTACAACATGGAATTACGAAAAAACAAAAGATGCATTTTTATGGTTTTTAAACTCTATTGATACCTACGGTTCCTTTGATTCCATGCTAGACAAAGATTTAATTAATTATAGTAATAATGATGAAGATTTAAAAAAATTTACTTTAAAACTATTAAAAGAAACTGATATTTTCATTAAAGATTTGCGTGTTTCTTATGAAGAAAGAGATGTTGAAAACTCATCGTTTATAATAAATAATCAAAAACAAGGACCATTAAAAACGAAAAGTGTAAAAATAGCGCTGGATCATGAAATAACCGATTCTCAAATTGAAAAAAAAATATATACATTAGATTTTGAGGATGAATCCTCAGGAACAAAAATTTTATTTGCTCTTGCTCCGATATTAAAAAGAGCCTTTGAAAAAACAAAAATAATAATTGTTGATGAATTAGAAAAGAGTTTGCATCCGGCATTAGTCAAATATATTATTAAATTATTTAATAATGAAAAATTAAATACTAAAAATAGTCAATTAATATTTACAACTCATGCTATAAGTTTGCTGAGTTTAGATTTATTCCGCCGAGACCAAATTTGGTTTACTGAAAAAGATGTTTTAACAGGTAATTCAGAGTTATATCCATTAGATTCCTTTAGCGTTAGAAAGGAAGAAAATATAGAGAAAGGATATATAAATGGCAGATATGGTGCTATTCCATTTATAAAAGACATTGACTCGTGGCTAGAAGAAAAATAGTTTCAAAAAAGAAAAAGCCGTTAATTGTGATATGTACTGAAGGTGGAAAAAAATCTTCAGAATATCTTTATTTTCGACATTTTGCCAGTAGAGATTTAAGAATTCAATTTTCATCTGGAAATAGCACGGATCCTGAAGGAATGTTAGAGGATTTAATAAATTATATAAATAACGAGGATATAAAATCGGAAGATGAATGTAAAATATTTCTAGTAATTGATACAGACCTAAATGAAAATCGTATAAAAAAGATAGAAGAAATAATTCCTAAATGTCAAAAATACAATATCGAGATAATTACATCTGCACCGACATTTGAAATATGGTATTTAATGCATTATAGAAAAAATAAATTAAAGTTTTCAACTAGTCAAGATGTAAAAAAAGAACTAGAAAAAATTAATGGAATATACAAAGAAAATATGGATATGTATCAGAGTATTATAGAAATGTTAGAAGAAGCCAAAAAGACAGCTTTAAATATTGACCAAAAAATAATAAATGACAATGAAGATTTATTTAGAAGTAATCCTCATACAAGCATATATAAAATAATAGTAGCCATTGAGGAATATAAAAATAATAAATGATTTAATGGTAAAACTGCCAACATTGTTGGTTAAAATAACTTAAAAAAATTTTTTTAATATATTTTAGCACATTTTTTGCCTTTGGCTAATTTATTTTTGAAATTTCCTCAATTATTAGTATCAAATAATTTAAAGATTAACAATTAATGCTTTTGCAAAAAATAAGAAAGCAGTAAGTACTTACAGACCAGTAAATGAATATGGGAAAGTGTTTACAAAATATATCGAAGTTAA
>CALVVI010000042.1 GCA_944363815.1 uncultured Bacilli bacterium
TTTCATAAATTCACTTCCTTCGTTTTAATTTTAACATATTTCTGTATATTTCTTCCAATTAATTTAACTACTTGACAAAAAAGAATCAAGATTATTCTTGATCCTCAGGATACTTAATTGTTGCAATTTGACCGATTGTTCCTTCTGAATAAGTAATTACTACTTCATCACCAACAGTCAAGAATGGTAATATATTGCGTCCATCCTTGATTGATGCTACATAGTGATTATTTTCACTATCTGTTAGATAATAATTGGTATTTCCTTCGATTACAGTAGTTGTAATATCTGAAATAGTAAGTGTTTTTTCTTGTAAATTGTTTGAATCATATTCATTTGATACTTCATTTAAGTAAGCTTCTGCTGCTGCTTCGATACCTAAAGCAGAATCACTAACAACTACTTTTTGATAATCTTCGACATCGACGAAAGCATACATTTTAACAAGTCCGGCATTATCTTTTAGACTCATCAAATAAGTTGGTCGATTATTTAAGTTGATAAGTAGTGGGAAAGTTGCAGTATATTCTTTTTCTTGAACTAATCCTTTAGCAGAATCCATAGCACTGTATTCTTTAGCTCCCGGCGCACTATAGTAATGAGTTTCTTTAGTTCGTAAGTTAACCATGACAAATCCTAAAATTGATTCATCGTTAGAAACAGAAGTTATACCGGTATATAGATAAACATCATCATCCATTACTAAATAATTATATCCTTCAGTTGTAACAGTTACATTTTTTTGACCAAATATTGAGTTGATAAATCCTTCTTTATATTCTCCCCAGTTATCAAGTTGTTCAATTATCAAATCAGATGGATAAGCATGATCAACCCATGAAGGTATTTCGCCGATTGCATATTTTTCTGATTCTCCAGTTACGGCATCTAATATTACAACACCAGATACTTCCTTACGCATACCGATACCAGTATATTTAATCGTTGGAACAATCCAATATGGATGACCTTCATTGTCTATTTCAAATGATGCTTCATCAAAAATTGTTGTTGGATAACTAATACGTAGTTTACGATATAAATTTTCAAAGAAGTAAGCACTTGGCATATAATGCATACCTTCATCAATGGTTACTAACTCTGCAGAACCATCAGTTGAATCTACTGTGATGTATCCTTTGATTCCATCACGACGATTAGTAAAGTATTTGATAATACCATCATATTCAATTGGAGTAACACGAATTATTTCATCATTATAATTAATTTGGGTATATAAATCACTGACATAAAATTGACTTACCCATTCAGTTGCTTGCCCCATAACACGATCCCCAAGTTTTTGGCTGCTTTCTTTATCTAGCAAAGGCATCTTGGAAAAATCAGCGGGAGCAACATCTTCAGTAAAACTACTAGTTTCATCAACTGTTATACGTGTTGCATATTTACTGGCATTAAATACAGGAGATACAGCAATGTTGATAATAAATATTAATATTATAATAATTGCTCCGACACCAGCGGTATTTAAAAACCATCTAGGAATATTACTCGAATTAATTCTTCTTAAGACAATAGTTTGGGTAACTGTCGATAGAAGAATGGCAATCGCTGTAAAGACACCAATGGTAAAAATATATACCCAGAATGACGGACTTGTCGGATTAAGTGGTGGTAACATGAAGTACCATAAGAATAGTGCAAATAATACAGATATTAAAATTGGAATTATTTTATTTTTCATATATTTCTCCTTTAAGAACATTTTATCAAAAATATTAATAACAGTCTATAAAACTAATTATTATTGATTACTTTTATTATTTCAGCACCATGAAATTTTAATTTTGTTTGATTTAAAATATTAGATTTTGCAAGTTCATCATAGTTTTTGGGATGTAACTTTATTATCTGTTCCATTTCATTATCAGTAAATATATAATATGCTGGTATATTTTTATCCTTGGCCTTATTACGGCGATACTCTTTTAATTTTTCTGTTAATAAATTTTTATTTATATCATCGTTTTTATATTTTGTTAGATCTAGATTATTATTTGAAACATTTCTATTTAAAATGGACTGTGCCCATGATTCCATACTCTTTTTAGAAAAACATGAATTTTTATCATATTTTGCAATATCTTTTTTAATGTATTCAATTAAAACATCACTGCGGATAGTTGCATTTTTAATTTCCTTTGGAGCATAACGCATGTTAAGTAGTCCTTTGGAATTTGTTAAAACTACTAGTGGTTTATAATTACTATCAAAAGATTTTTCCCATAAGTATGCCGATATTTTGTTATGTTTTGATAGCCAAATTTTTTTCAATACTTCTTTATGCCTTAGTGCTTGGCGATATGGTGAATATATTCCTTCAACTATTTTTTCGCCATTGTAATTATACGCTCTTTTGAATTCACCATTTTCATTAATAGTAATATTGCCAATCATATTTTTACATTCTACTAAATATGTATAAGCCTTAGTTACTATGACATAATCAATTTGGGCTTTTAAATCTTCAAATTCAATATTTATATCATGTAAAACATACATTCCAATATTAGCATTTTTAAGTTCAAATTCTATTTCTTTTTCTCCTTGCAAACCAATTTCTAACAGTTTAATATCTTTATCAATTTTTGATGTATCATGTAATGTATTTCTTATTTCTTTTAACTCATTAATATTCTTTTCTAAATTACTGTCAGATTTTAAAAATATTGTTTCATGAAATTTGCCAAATAACTCCATACGTACCTTCCTTCTTTATGTAATAATTATAACATAAATATTATTTTATCTGGCAATAATATGTGATACAATTATTATAGGTGAGGCATATGATAAATATATATGAAGTTGTTGATAAAAAGTTAATAAATAATGAAACGATTAAACAAAAAAGTTGGGTTGACCTAGTTAATCCAACGCCAGAAGAAATTAAACAAGTAGTAGATAGTACAGGCATAGATAAAGACATATTAGTTAAATTGCTTGATGAAGAAGAACTACCAAGAGTAGAAAAGAGAAGTGAAGAAACAGTAATTATTTTAGATACTCCACATTTAGTTGATAACAACTATAAACACAAATATAAAACTAATCCTTTAGGAATTATTATAAGTGAAAAAGGATATTTAATTACTCTTTCATTAAATGAACAACCTTTTTTAGATTATTTTAAGGATACAGATATTGAAAATTTTAAAACAAAAGACAAAAGTAATTTCATATTACAACTATTTATAATGGTTGCAGGTATATATCAAAGAGAATTAACTAGTATTAATGAATATATTAATAGCAAAGAAAAAGTGTTATTAAAGTCTACTAATAATAAGGAATTAGTAAATTTACTCGATATTGAAAAGACATTAGTATACTTTATTACATCTTTGAAGGCTAATGAAATTGCTTTAGAAAAGGTTGCTAAGGGTACGATAATAACAATTGATAAAACTGTTGAAGAGTTATTGAGTGATGCTTTAATTGAAACAAAACAGGCGATTGAAATGGCTACAATCTATAGGGAAATACTATCAAGTATGACTGATACTTATGCAACAATTATTTCTAACAACTTAAATGATGTCATGAAGTTTTTAGCAAGTATTACAATAGTTTGTTCTATTCCTACAATGGTAGCATCCTTTATTGGAATGAATGTTCCTTTAGGAGGTATCGGAGATTCACCATTTAGTTTTATATTAATTATTATAATCTCTGTTTTACTTTCTTTGATTATTGCTTATATTTTAAAGAGAAAAAATATGTTATAAAATTACTACAGTTTTCTTAAAGATGTATCTTCTGATAAGTTATATAAATTGTATAAAAATAATATTTCATCAATGTCTTTATCTTCCAAATAAGTGTTGATATCTTTATTAAAATATCTTAAATCGATTATATATATGTTTTCATAATCATTTAGTAAAAATGGAATAAAGGCATTAGCAAATGAATCTTTAAATAATAGTATAGAACGGTTATTGTTGTTAGAAGTATGGATGGTTATTTCAGGATAATTTCCTCCGAGAAAAATCTGATATTGATCTTTGGTTTTTAATTTAGAAAAATCATATAAAGTATCAGATTTTTTTTGGTTGAAATTATAAGTAACTTCGTAGTTAATTTGGTTTTTTTGATAAAATAATTCAATTTTATCAAATGCAGTATTATTATTTAGAACTTTAGAATATAGAGAACCTAAAAAGTCTGTTGATACTTCTTTTATATCATAAGAGTCCAAATCTTTATCATCAGCATTATGCCAGGCTTGATAAGCGTAGAAGGCTCCGAGGGTTGTCCAGTGATGATCTGTTTTATAGTAAATGTATTCGTTTTTATGATTTTCTAGATTAGTTGTAGCATCGATAAAGGTAATTTCAGGATACTTTGAAGACATATCTTTAATAACTTCTAACTCATCAATTGATGAAGCGTTGGAAGGTAATTTATCTTGAAGAATTGAAAAAGATGAAGGAATTAACATCGAATAAACGGGAGCAGCAACTTTACTTGCAAATTCATTTATACAGTCTAAATTATAGTTTAATTGTTCGTAATTAAATGTACTAGGTAAAACTTTTTGAAGTAAATAGCCATATTCACCAATATAAACCTCATTAATATCTTTATTTCCCGCTAGAAGCATGATGTCAGTTTTAAATTCCATGAATTCATCACGGAATAATACTTGGTCATTGATATAACTTTCGATATCACTCATAAATGATCCATCTAGCAAATTATTCAATGTAAATGCTGGAAATGTTTGCAGAGTTCTATTTTCGTTTTGAGAAAAAGTTTGATCTTCTTTAAAAAAGTAAGAAAATCCCATAAATGTAAGAAATAAAACAAAGGAAAAAGTTAAAATATAATTTAATATCTTTTGCATAGTACCTCCCTAAAATCTAAAATATAAGAATGGATTATAAGTTGAACCAACTAAGAAACTAAGAGATATGAAGAATAAAACAAGACAGATAATTATTTCAATTACCATAAATATTTTATTGTTTTTTAATTTTTCTTTTATCTTTTTAAATATTGGTGTACAACCTATAATAGCAATTATAAATAAAACAAAATGGGAGGAAATTAGATAAGAAACACTCGGCGATATAATCTCATTATTAAAGTTAAACATAATACTTATATAATTTAGACCATCTTCTAAAGTTGGACAAGCAAAAATTACCCAACTAATAATTACAAAAAATAATGTGTATAGGTGCCCGATAAAACTAGGCATTTTGGCTAATACTTTTTTTAATACAAATTTTTCAATAATTAGTAAAACACCGAAGTATAGTCCCCAGACTACAAAATTCCAGCTTGCTCCATGCCATAACCCTGTCAAAAACCAAACAATCAACAAGTTAATAACTGTTCTCGCTATAGTTTTTCTACTTCCCCCGAGTGGAATATAGACATATTCCTTAAACCATGAACTAAGAGAAATGTGCCATCTTCTCCAAAAATCTGTTATACTTTTAGCAATATATGGATAGTTAAAGTTTTCTAAGAAATGGAAACCAAACATTTTGCCAAGGCCAATGGCCATATCAGAATAACCGGAGAAATCATAGTAAATTTGTAATGAATAACAAATTGCACCAATCCAGGCTAGACTAAGAGAAATCTCACTATATGGTAGACTGTGGATAGATTCCCAAATGAAACCAACATTGTTGGCAATCATGACTTTTTTAAATAAGCCAATAATAAAACGTTTGATTCCTTCGGAAAAATCAGAAATATTTTCCTTTCTATTTTCTAAACTTTCACTAACATCGCGATATTTTACAATAGGTCCAGCGATAAGTTGGGGAAATAAAGTAACATATGTAGCGAATGAAATAAAGTTTTTTTGGGCTTTAACATTTTGTTTATAAACATCGATAGTATAAGACATTGTTTGGAATGTATAAAAAGAAATACCTATCGGTAAAGCAATAGCTAATAAAGAAATATTTAAATTAAAAAGGGAATTGATATTAGAAATTAAAAAGTCACTATATTTGAAGAATCCTAATATTGCCAAGTTACCTACAACAGAGACAATCAATACTATTTTGGCATATTTATGTTGATTCTTTTTTTGAAATTTATCTATTAATAAGCCATTTATATAATCAAACACAGTAGAAAATAGCATTATTAAAATATAGATTGGTTCACCCCAGGCATAAAATATTAAACTAGCAATAAGTAAAATAAAATTTCGAAATTTTTTTTGACTTAGATAATAAACTATTAGAGTAATTGGTAAAAAGAAGTATAAGAATACTTGACTACTAAAAAGCAATGTTATTCACCTTCAATAACGAACTCTAATGTTCCTAAAGCTCCGACAGAAATTTCATATTTAGGAAATACAATTACAATTTGTCCTTCATCGTTTATATAAAATTCTTGAAATTCATCAATGTAATCTATAACAGAACCATCGATTAATAAAGAATCTTGAAAATCTTTATTCTTTTTAGAAATTTGTTTATCGATATCATCAGCAATAATCTTTTGATAATCACTACCAAATATGTCTTGCAAATTTAATATTCTGCCAGTTTCCAAATCAATATTATAATAATATCCAATATTGTATGCACTTGCTAGGGTTTCGCTTTTATTAATCACAAATGAAGCAAACTTATCACTTATATGCTTTATTTCATAATTTATATTAACATATATTGGATAAAAATCTTCTGGATTTCCTCCGGTAGCAATAAAAGCATCATAATATTCTTTAGCTCTTGTTTTAGAGGCTTCTACTTCTTCATCAATTAACTTAGATATTTCTAAATTTACTCTATTTTCTAAGTCATCATTTCCATTTAAATCGATGTGAGGAATGGAAACATCAATATATTCATAATCATCTTCAAAGTGATATTCTCTAAATGTAAAAATTTTACAAATATCACCAATGATATCTATTTCATACATAGTTTTAGCAAATACAGGTATCGTATTTAAAAATGTTACAAAAACTATGAATAATGTGAGTACTGTTCCTCCAAATATCTTAAGCCCCCGATTCTTCTTAAGAGGAGTACTTAAACCATCATAAATTGCTTTATTAACTACTTCATCTAATTGCTTGGGAATTGCAATTTTTTCTTTTTTATAACTCATACAAACTCCTCCATATTCATTTTTAAAATTTTTAATGCTTTATATAATCTAGTTTTAACTGTATTAGTATTTGTTCTAGTTATTTTAGCAATTTCTTCTATTTTCATATCTTCAAAAAATCTCAATATAATTATCATCTTAAGTTTAGGTTCTAGTAAATCCATGGCATGATATAATTCATCTTCTTCATGATATTTGTCTTTAGTTTTTAAAGATTCTTCAAAGTCTTGATAGGATCCCAAGAAAAGTAATTTCTTACTTTTTTTAATTGTAGCAAAGCATTCATTAACTAAAATTCTATAAAACCACGTTTTTAAATATTCTATATGTCTTAATGTGTACCTTTTTTGTAAAGCCTTTACTATTGCTTCTTGAACAATATCTAAAGCCTGATCTTGATTTTTGACATAACTGAAGGCAACTCTAAAAAAATATTCTTGATTATCTTTAATAAACTCGATTATTTCTTTATCGTTTCTGGTTGTTAACATCATAGATATTTATCGATTATTTTTTCTGCTTGATTATCATTTGATACACATAATACTACATATTTTTCATTACTTTTTATAATACTTTTTTCTAAACGCGAAACTTCTTCAGGAACATAGTTTGCAAAATTTTGCTTTTGTTCTTCAACTCGTTTTTCTAAAGCAGCTTTGACATCTGCTTCATCACTGGAATTTTTTAAAGTTATTATAGCAATTTCTTCAGCCGTTGCTCCACTTCCAATATAAATAACATAATCTTCTACTTCCGGCATGTCATATATTTTGGAAATGTCACCTTCAAATAATGTTAGTTCATCATCGAAATCGACTTCTGTTAATAATTCGCTTGCTAAATCATCGGGAGTAAAAGATTTTGTTTCTTTACCACAACCACATACCAAAAATAATATTATTCCTATTAAAACATACTTTTTCAATTTATCACTTCACTTCCTAATTTTCTACTATATAATGAGTTTTTAAATATTGCAACCATTTATCGCAATAATTTTTATTTAAATGAATTCCATCAGTTGCAGCATCATCCGGTAGATACCCTTGTTCATTTGCCACTGAGGATGAAATATCCAAATAGTACACACCTTTTTCTTTGGCCACTTCTTTTAATAAATCATTATATTCATTTATTTTAGACATCTTTATATAATTATGATTAAGAGAAACTTCTTCACTTACAGGTAAGATAGATTCAACATAAATAATGGCATTAGGATTTATTTCTTTTATAGAATCGATTATTTCGCCATATTTTTTAATAAATAAACTGCTGGATTGCCAACCGGTTTCATTTATTCCTAACATGATATAGATCTTGTTAAAGGAATTTTTTGCCAAAGCATCCATAATTGTTATTTTTTCACCATCTTCTGTAATAACTGGATTAGTAAATATTGTATCAACCATCAATCCTTTGTGAGTATAAAAAGTGGCATCAATATTTTCATAAATCATAAATCCTTCAGTTCTAGAGTCACCGATGAAAACAGCATCATCAAAATATGTATCAGCTATTTCTTCTTGTAAAGGAACTGAATCTATTTGAGACTCATCTTCTTCATCTTTAATTGGTTCTTCTGTTTCAGGTGGATTAGGTTCAGGGTTTTCTTCTTTAGAATTATCACCTTTTAAAGAAATATTTTCTTCATTATTTTCAATTGGTTTTTTATTATTTTTAAATGCTTTGTTTGCTCCAATTCCTGTTACCCCCAATAAAACTATAACTAGTACAATTACTACACTTTTTTTAATACGCATTATTTCATCTCCCATAATATTAGATATTTTAATATGACAAAAAGTTTTAATTTTTTTAAAAATTTCGTCAAAAAAAATTAGCATTTTGTCGCTAATTATTTTTTTATCTATTGAAATTTGTTGGTTCAATAGGTTTATCAAATATACTTTGAATAGAATTACTATTGGTTTTCCAACCGCTTTTCAATAATCCAGAAATTATTTGAGGACTTACTTTATTAAATCCTAATTCATTAGAATAACTATAGTATAATCCTAGCTCATCAAACGAATATATAGCCATCAGATTAAATTCATCCGAATTGCTATAAGATAAATTAAACTGTCTTAGTTTTGAAAATTCACTACTTGATAAAACTTTACTAAATAAGGTATAGATATATCTTGTTGCTTCATGATTTCCTTTAAAATCTTTAGAAAAAAGCTCTTTGGCCTTATTTATTTTAAAGTCAACTATTTCGGCAGGGCTGTAAGTGCTGAAATCCATTTGTGTCATTTTATCGACAAATTCATTTATATAATCATCAGTATATTTATCAACAATGAAACCTAATTTTTTATCCATTTGGGCACATTCTCTTAGTGAGATAATATCATAATCACCAGTACTGTTAGTGGTAAAACCAAATTCTTTTGTTTTTAAGCCACCCTGAATATTGGCTAAATCGAGAGTTAAGTCCAGAATAATTTTTAAGCCATCAGAAAATGTTACTTCTGTTGCTACATGTTCTTTATTAAAACTTCGACCGGGAATTTTTCTTTCTATTATTTTAGCATGACAATTAGGAATTAACCCATTTATTAGAACCATAAGAATTTCACTTATTTGGTAACATGTTTTATATCTGCCAATTTCATTTTTGGCATAATCTATAGGTTCACTTATTACACTTTCATCAGCAATAATTCGATAATCATAACTAAATAACTTCCCTAAATTTATATAAATATAACGTACCTTTTCTAAATCTGTTGTATTTTCGGGAATAGTTGACATTATAAAATTTATTGAGGGAATAATATTTTGACCAATTTTTAGATTCATAGTTTCACTTCCTAAACATTATAATAATTTTATAATTCTCTTGGCAAATTGCTTTTTCTAACTGCAAATTCTAATAATGTTTCCAAATCATTAAATGGCTTTAATTGATAATCTAGTTCATAAAGCCAATCTAAATATTTTATTTTTTCAGCATTATCTGGTCTACCATATAAAATCTTTCCGGTATGAAGCCAATAGCCAAATTCTACATTAGTAGTAAATGCTGGCATATCTGGTAGATGTCTTGGTATCCAAAATGCTATAACAGTTGCTTCTTTTAAAGCATTTCTTTCCCACATTGCTTGGTCAATATAATTTTCTTTAGGTTTCCAGGTAGAATATTCAGGAACATATACAATTCCATCAAAACCAAGTTTTTCTAAAATTTTACAGGCTTCAATTCTCCAAGAAATGACATTGCCATCTCGAGGTGTTGGCCCTGCGAGAAAGATAGATTTTATTCCTTTTTTAACATCTTCATCTGAATAATTTATTTGCATATTTACTCCTTTTAGTTCTTATATAAATTATATCATAAGTACAATATATTAAATAAAAAATTAGCAATAAATGCTAACTTTTTTGTTTCCAAACTTTTTTCCAATTCCACATGTTATTCTAATAAAGTATTATGGGGATTTACAATATTTATAATATTATGTGTTCACGTTGGAATATAAGGTCAAATTGCTTTTTATATTTATAGTGTTTATTATATTAATAATATTATAAAGATTGCTGTTTTGTGAACAAATTGTGGACGATGTCTACATTCCGTTTACTAAATTTAAATATATTATAATTAAATATTATTATTTATTCAATGGTTTCTACCAGTTTTCGTGCAATTTCATTTCGCAAAAAATTTTCTATTTGCCTAGCATTACTAAATTTATTTGCTAATTGTATAGGCATTGTCCAAAAATAAAAGTTACAAATTTTAAATTAATGTGGTGATGATTATACTCCATTTTTTTAATGACTCATCTCTATGAATATTGGTACCTTCATAATTACTCATGACTTCTTTTGTATATTTGATCCCTTTTGGATATTCTTTGGTAATATATTTTACTTTTGCTTTTACGTTTTTCCAAGTAAGCGAGGACATTACTTTATTACATATATTGTTGCTTAATAGTAACATCCCATTCCACATTCTTTCTAATCTTGCCCATAATCTTTCTATAGGGTTATATTTAGAATGATATGGTGGATAATAAAC
>CALVVI010000043.1 GCA_944363815.1 uncultured Bacilli bacterium
GTTGGTGGGAAAGTAATTCATATAGATGATGAACAACTTGATAGATTATATTCGTATGAAATGAATAAGGAATCAAAGGGAAAAACACGATAGATTATTTACGAAGATTTAAAATAGCGAACGTATAAAAAACTGTGTAAATAAGAGTTTTCTCTGCTAAGGAAGCTTAGAATTTCTTATGTAATTTACATAAAAACATCCATTTTACAGTTTTTAAAGACCACAAACATAATATCAAGATAAACGCATGAAATTTTGAAATGCGTTTTTTCGTGTGTAATATAAATATAAATACAAAGAATAAAGTTTGGTAAAGTACGGCTAAGAAGTGAAAAAGTTGGAGAAAATAAAAAAGTTAAATTCAATGAGTATTTATTCCCCTAATTATGGAATATCCATTTCTATGGAACAACAACATCATAAAGTGTTTTCTGATTCTTCTTTGATGTAAAAGATATAGATGTATTAAAAGAGATAGAAAAAGAAAATTATGCAGAAGATGTTGAAAAATCACATAGTAAAATTATCACAAGAAAATATTATATAACAAGTAAAATATTCTGGTTAAAAAATAAAGAAAAGTGGGAAAAGTTAAAATCTATAGGAGTTGAAAAAAAACAATTTTGACTCCGTCAATAAAATTTATCGGTTTTAATATTTTTGGCTTTTTGGTAAAATGATGATGGTGATTATTTATGCATAGTATTTTACTTATCGAAGATAATGATTATATAATTAAAGGAATTAAGTATTTGCTCGAATCTAATAATTTTAAAGTAACTATCGCTAAGTCTTTAAAAGAAGCTAAAGAGTTAATAAGCAACAAATATGATTTAATAATTCTTGATTTGATGCTACCAGATGGTGATGGCCTAAAATTTTATGAAGAAAACCTAAAGAATAAAACAACATTAATATTAACGGCCAAAGATGATGAAGATATAATTTCTTCCTCATTAGATTCCGGGGTAGAAGATTATATAATTAAACCATTTCGTTCCAAAGAGCTTCTAGCACGAATTAATAAAATATTAAAAAGAAATAAAGATAATGCAATAATTACAGTGGATAATGTAACTATAGATGCTGATGCAGGTAGGGTGTTTGTCACAAATAAAGAAATTATTTTAACTAGTTTAGAATATCGTATTTTACTTTTACTTTTTCAAAATTTAAATCGCATTGTAACTCGCGAAATATTAATTGATCGCATTTGGGATATATCTGGAAAATTTGTTGAAGATAATACTCTTACAGTTTATATTAAAAGAATTCGTGAAAAACTTGGTAATGAAAACATTATTAAAACGATTAAAGGGATTGGTTATAGGGTGGATAAATGAAAAAAAGTAGTATCGTAATAACAATTATAATATTGTTTGTAATAATAATTATAACATCATATTATGAATATCAATCTTATTCAGAACTTACAAATGAATTTGTAAATAATGTCGTTGAATTAATTAGCAATAATTATCCTGATATTGATACTAGCGAAATTATAAAAATAATTAATGATGACTCCAGCTACAGTAGTGATTCCAACATTCTTACAACTTATGGATTTACTGATTCTGATTTAAGTGTTTTAACATCCATTGAAAATAATTTTTATGAACAATTATTATTAAAAATTGTTTTAATTTTAATTCTTATAGTTATTTTCATATTAGGTATAAACCTATATAACCATAAAAGAAAAAAAGAATTAAATAATTTAATCAAATATTTACAAGAACTAAATCGTGGTAATTATAATTTACAAATTGATTTAAATAGCGAAGGAGACTTATCGATATTAAAAAATGAAATTTATACAACTACAATTATGTTAAAGGAGCAAGCAGAAAAAGAAATTATAGATAAGAAAAATTTAAAAGACTCTCTAACAAATATATCTCATCAATTAAAAACACCATTAACATCAATTTCCTTATTGGTTGATAACTTAAGTGATAAAAACATCCCTGAACAATTAAAACAAGAATTTTTAAATGACATTAAAAATCAAATAGAAAGTATTAAGTATTTAGTTATAGTTCTTCTTAAATTATCACGTTTTGATGCTAATGTTGTAACATTTAAAAAGGAAAATATAAATGTTCAAAAGTTATTTTTTAATATTTGTAAATACATTGATGCTTTAAGAGAATTAAAAAACATTAACATTCATATAACAGGTTCTACTAATGTATCATTTATCGGAGATTATAATTGGGAATTTGAGGCCTTAAGTAATATTTTAAAAAATTCTATTGAATACACTCCGGATAATAAAAATATTTATATAAATTTTAAAGAAACTAATGTATATACCGAAATAATTATTCAAGATGAGGGAAAAGGAATGAATAAAGAAGAACAAAAAAGAATTTTTGAACGTTTTTTTAAAGGAAAGAATAGTGACAGTAATAACTTTGGAATTGGTTTATCCTTAGCCAAAGAAATAATAAATAAAGATAATGGTACTATTAAAGTTGATTCTACATTAAATATTGGAACTACTTTTAAAATTCGCTACTATAAATAGTTTACTTATTTGCATCAATTAAGTATAATTTAACTAGAAGGTGACGTAATGAGCACAAATAATATCCAAAGGTTAACCAAATCACAAAGACTTTTGTTGATAATAGGAGTTGTAGTTGTGATAGTTGGGCTTTTTGGTGGAGGAATCTTAAGTTGCTTTATTGCTACAAAAGAAGTAACTAGTTTATCAGAGGTGACTAAAGCTGGGATAAATTCAACAGTAGAAGTTGAATTAGTTACCGACTATTTTGCAACCCTTACTACTAAATTTGAGCAAGAAAAATATTACTTTATTACTGATAAGGATACTACTTATATAGCAAAGCTTGATGATGAAACTTTTGCTAAGTTAAAAGAAAATTATGATTATAATTATAGTTCAGATCCTAATGGCGCTCCACCAGATTCAATTACCATTTTGGGTGTATCAGAAGAAATACCACGTGACATTAAAAATTTTGCTATTGAATATTTTCAAAAAAGCGAAGGAATAAATCTAAACTCTGATAATTTTTCGGACATTATTTATCCTTACCTTATAAATACGTATATAACTAAAACAGATATAATAATTAACAACGCTATTATTTTTGGAGTGATTACTGTTATTGGCTTAATATTATTAATGATTTATGTTGATATTCAAAGCAAAACAAAAAAAAGCATTGCTTGTTATAATAATTTTTTATCAGAAATAGAAGATGAGCTAAGTGCTAAAAACTCTATTCATTATAAGCTTCTTAAAACCTATTTGACAAAAAATTATTTGGTTAATTATCAATACAGTTTAAAAATTGCTAGTTTAGATGATATTATTTGGATTTATCCATATGAATATCGCCAAAGTGGGATAGTTATTAATAGAAAGATAGTAGTAATTACAAAAAATGGTCAAAAAAGCTATATAGGTAATATAAAAAGCTGGAATAAAAGAAAAGAAGACAACTATAATGATTTATATCAACAATTATTAAAAAGAACACTCAACGCCTTGCACGGTTATTCTCGTGATAATAAAGAAGAGATAAAAAAACTGTTAGATAATTGTAACAAGTAAATAAACCATATTGACTTTAATAAGTAAAAGCTGTAAAATACAATCACCTGATGGAAGTGATTATTGTATGGAAATTGAATCGGAGTTAAATGAAAATGTTTTAAATGAACAATTAAAAAGCGCTTGTAAAAAGAGAAAATTTTTCAAATCAATAGCTAATGATTTATATGATTCTGAGATAATTTATCAAAAAGAAATTAAAGAAATTACAACTAAAATAGTAGGGGTTAAATCAAACAAATCTGTTTTAAATAAAATAGGTATTAAGTGTTTGGCAATTTTAATAGTGGGAATAGTTCTTTTTCAAATGTTTTCGCCCTTATTTCTTATTCCTGCTTTAGTATATAACCTTTACAATTTGCCAAAGGTTATAAAACTAGCTAAAATTACAAAAAAAGATAATATTTCTGATCTAACAGCAAATATATTTTTTTTAGCGGACAAATTAAAAAAAATCGGCGATAAAGAAAAGGAAGTAAAAAAATTAATAGAGCAGACAGAACAACTAATTTTAGAAATTGAACACAAGAAAAAAAATCTAAATACAGAAAAAAAAGATATAGAGACTATAGATTACAATACTACTGAAATTGAAGAAAAGTTTAAAGAAATAAACTTAATAAGAAAGAATCTTAAAAAATAACTTTGAGGTATTTTATGAAATTAGTAATTAAAAAATTAAAGAAGAACTTCGGTTCCAAAGAAGTTCTAAAAGATATAAATTTTGAATTTGCCAGTGGCAAAATCTATGGCCTTCTTGGGCGCAATGGTGCTGGTAAAACAACACTATTTAATTGTCTAAATGAAGATTTGGCTGTTGATGCTGGTGAGTTTTATATTACGGATTCTGAAAAACACAATATAGAATCTAAAGATATCGGCTATGTTTTATCAACACCAGTTGTTCCCGAATTTCTAACAGGACGTGAGTTTTTAAAGTTTTTTATCGATATCAACAAAGATAATGTTGCTGATTTAAAAACTATTGATGAATATTTTGACTTAGTAAAAATTGAACCGGAAGATCGCGATAAATTAATGAAAGATTATTCCCATGGGATGAAAAATAAAGTGCAAATGTTAGTCCACATTATTGCAAGTCCTAGCATTTTACTTTTAGATGAACCTTTGACATCTTTTGATGTAGTAGTTGCTGAAGAAATGAAAGAACTATTAAAAAAACTAAAGAAGGGGCATATTTTAATTTTTTCAACCCATATCATGGAACTTGCCCTAGATTTATGTGATGAAATAGTAGTATTAAATAATGGAATTTTAGAAAGCATTGATAAAAGTAATATGAACAATGATAAATTTAAAGAAAAAATTATTAATGTTTTAAAGGGTGAAGAAAATGCTTAATGATTTTCGCATTTCTTTTCAAGTTAAAAATGCTTATACAGTAAATGAGTTTATCTATGGTTTACAACGTATCCCATTTATAGGTAAATTTATTCCCGATTCTCTATATAAAATGAAGTTTTTTAAAATCTTAAGTTTTATCATAACATTTATAAGAGAAATCATCAAAATATTTGGTTTTAAATTATTATATATAGCAGTATTTTTAATATTACCTTTAAGTTTATATAAAAGTAATAGCTATGAAATTTTTATGCATATCTATTTATTCTTAGCCCTTATTGGTTCATTTTCCAACACAGAAATATTTAATCCAACGAGAGATAAATATTATATGATAGTATTAATGAAAATGAATGCTCGTAATCATACAATTAGTAACTTTCTATATTTTTTAGGTAGTACTTTCATCGGCCAATTAACGGCAATGTTGCTACTTGCTCATAATATAGTTCCTTGGTATTTTATTTTACTTTTAGTTATCCTAACAATTATGTTAAAGTTTATTGCTATAAATTTCTATTTTTATCGCATGAAGATAAAAGAACAAGTTATCAATGAAAATAAACCTGAATCTTGGACTTTATATTTTGGTTTAATGGCTATTTTACTTGGCTTAGCCTATGGTTTACCTTACTTTAATATTGTTATACCTAATTACTCATTTTTAATTATAAGTGTTATTATCCTAATATTAGGGTTAATTTCTATTAAGATGGTATTTAAATATCCAAACTATGCTAAACTATATAAAAAATTATTAAATCCTGATAATGTTTTTGTTAATAGTGAAGATGCCAAAAAGAATACTATAATTGCAAATAATTTAAAACAAATAAGTATTGATACTACTATCACTAGTAATAAAGAAGGCTTTGCTTATTTTCATGATTTATTTGTCAAAAGACATCGTAAAATACTAAGTGATAGTGCTAAGAAAACAACTTTAGGTATTTTATCTGTTGGCATAGTTTTATTATTTATTCTTTTCATAGTTCCCGAATCTAAAGAAGTAATAAATAATTTTATACTGAACTATTTACCATTTGTTTTATTGCTAATGTACTTTTTAAATACTGGTAAAGTAGTTACCAATGCTATGTTTATGAATTGTGATCACTCTATGCTTAGTTATCGTTTCTATCGACAATCAAATACTTTACTTTCTTTATTTAAAGAAAGATTAAAAACATTAATGATCCTTAATTTAATTCCTGCACTTACAATGAGTTTAGTCATTTCTATTCTTCTAGCTGTAAGTGGTGGAGCATCATTTATTACCTATATTGTAGTTTTCTTCTCAATTGTAGCAATGTCAATTTTCTTTTCAGTTCATAATCTTATTTTATATTACTTACTTCAACCATATAATATTGGCATGGAAATGAAAAGTACCACTTATACAATTGTAAGTATAGCAACTTATTGGCTTTGTTACTATATATCTGATTTAAAAGTATCATCATTTACTTTTGGTATTATCATGATTGTCTTTGCAATTGTCTATTCTTTAATATCTTTATTTTTAGTTTATAGATATGCACCGAAGACATTCAAATTGAGGTAATTATGAATTATATATCACATTATAATTCTCCGATTGGAGATATTCTTCTAGCAAGCGATGGCCATAATCTGACAGGCTTATGGTTTGTGGATCAAAAGTATTTTGCCAAAAATTTAAATGAAGATGCTAAAGAAAGCTCCTTAGAAGTATTTGATTTAACCAAAAGATGGTTAGATTCATATTTTGAGGGAAATAAACCAGACTTTGACATTCCGATAAAATTTATTGGTTCTGACTTTCAAGTAGCAGTTTGGCAAAGTTTACTTAAAATTCCTTATGGCAAATTTGTAACTTATGGTGACCTTGCTAGAATTCTAAATACATCCCCTAGAGCAGTGGGAACTGCAGTCGGTAAAAATCCAATAAGTATTATAGTTCCATGTCACCGTGTAGTAGGTAAAAATAAAAATTTAACTGGCTATGCTGGTGGTATTGATAAAAAAGAATATTTATTAAACCTAGAAACTTCAAAACGGTGACAAAACATGATAAAAAATAAGTGACAAAACATGATAAAAAATAAGTTGCAAAGCTTATTAACATTTGTTAAAATAAAATTGTAAGTGTTACCTATAGTGGTGGTAACGCCTACTTATGGTATGGCGCTAATTTTTAGCGTCTTTTCTCATTTATCTTGCCGATTAAGGCAAGAACAATAATTATTATTACTAGACAAAATTCATTATCGTTCACAGCCTCGCCTCACTTTCATCCTGATCTCCCGAAGATTCCCCCTGAAGCCGGAATCCGGTAAAGTAAAGCAGACTTCCACTAGTAGGTAACGGTTATTTATTCTAAAATAATGTAAATACAAAATCAAGGAAAATAGTTCGTCAAAAATCGACAATAAATATATTGACTACTTATGATATAAAGATATATAATTGATGTGAAACAAGTTTCATATAGGGTGATGTTATGATAGAACTTAAAAATATATGTTTTAAAAAAGATAATAAAATAATATTAGATAGTATAAATTTAAAATTAGAAGATGAAAAATTTTATTGTATCACTGGTCCAAATGGTTCAGGTAAATCGACTCTTGCTAAAATTATCATGGGAATAGAACAACCAACCGAGGGAAAAATCTACTTAAATGGGGTAGATATAACAGATAAATCAATAGATGAAAGAGCCAAGATGGGAATTGCTTTTGCATTTCAACAACCTGTTCGTTTTAAAGGTATTACTGTTTTTGATTTATTAAAATTTGCAACTTCCAAAAATATTACACGTAAGGATGCATGTGAATACCTATCAAAAGTTGGACTATGTGCCTTAGAATATGTCGATCGGGAAGTAAATGCTTCACTTTCTGGTGGTGAATTAAAACGTATCGAAATTGCTACCATAATTGCTCGTAATCCAAGCATTGCCATATTTGATGAACCTGAAGCAGGTATCGATTTATGGAGCTTTCAAAATTTAAATACAGTCTTTAAAGAATTAGGCGCTACTTCCAAAGGAGTTACTTTAGTTATATCCCATCAAGAAAGAATACTAGATATTGCTGATGAAATAATTCTTTTAGAAAATGGTCATATTACTAAAACTGGTACTAGCAAAGAAATGTTAGATTCCTTATTATGTGAATCAAAATGTTGCAAGAAGGTGATTAAATGAACAAAGTAGATGAAGCATTATTAACTGAAGTACTCGGTGAAAATTTAGAAAAAGCCGATGCCATCAATATTCGTAAAAATGGCGAAAGTATTAAAAGAAGTGTATCACCATACATTGATATAGTTTCTAAAAAAGATAAAAGTGGAATCGACATTTTTGTTAAAGATGACGTTAAATTTGGTATAGTTCATATTCCTGTAATTATTACCAAAAGTGGTTTAACTGATGTAGTTTATAATGATTTTTATATCGGTAAAAATTCTAATGTCATTATCATGGCTGGCTGTGGAATTCACAATGATTTACATAAGGATAGTGAGCATGATGGTATCCACCGTTTCTTCTTAAGTGAAAACTCCAAAGTAAAATATGTTGAAAAACATTATGGCGAAGGCAAGGGTGATGGTAAAAGAGTTTTAAATCCAACCACTGAAATATATATGAAATCAGGTTCCTCAATGACTATGGATAGTGTCCAAATAAAAGGTGTCGATGATACTATTCGCATTACGAAAGCCGAACTTGCTGAAAATACAACTTTAGTTATAAATGAGAAAATATTAACAAATAATGCCCAAACTGCTAAAACAGAATTTAATGTTGAACTAAATGGTGAAAATGCTAGTACCCATGTAACTAGTAGAAGTGTAGCAACTGATGATTCTTATCAAGAATTTAAATCAAACATCAACGGCAACACAAAATGTTATGCTCATGTTGAATGTGATGCAATTATTAAAGATAATGGACGTGTTAAAGCCATCCCCGAAATTTATGCCGGTTCTGTTGATGCCAATTTAATTCACGAAGCGGCAATTGGTAAAATTGCTGGTGAACAACTATTAAAGTTGATGTCTTTAGGTTTAAGTGAAAAAGATGCTGAAGCAGCAATAATCGAAGGATTCTTGAAGTAGGTGTAATGATGCAAAAATTAGTATTAGTAAGACACGGACAAAGTATTTGGAATTTAGAAAATAAATTTACTGGTTGGACTGATGTTGGATTATCAGATAAAGGTGTTAAAGAAGCGATAGATGCCGGTAAGACTTTAAAAAAACTAGGTTACACTTTTGATGTTGCCTATACATCGCTTTTAAAAAGAGCCCAAGATACATTAAATATTATTTTAAAAGAACTTGACTTAAATATTGAAATTAATAAAACTTACAAATTAAACGAACGACACTATGGGGCACTGCAAGGGTTAAATAAAGATGAAACTAGAAAAAAATATGGTGAAGAACAAGTAAGACTATGGCGAAGAAGTGCTGAAGTTAGACCTCCAGCCTTAACCAAAGATGACCCAAGATATCCTGGAAATGATCCAATTTATAAAGATATTCCAGAAAGTGAACTTCCTCTAACTGAAAATCTAGTTGATACCATCAAAAGAGTAGTGAGCTACTATGAATCAACTATTATTCCAGACTTAATATTGGGTAAGAAAATAATTATCGTTGCTCATGGCAATAGTTTAAGAGGACTTGTAAAATACTTAGATAATTTATCAGATGAAGAAGTAATGGATCTAGAGATTCCTACCGGAGTACCTTTAGTTTATGAATTAGATGATAACCTAAAACCAATTAAACATTACTATTTAAAGGATGAAGATTATGCCTAATGTTCGTGAACCGATTAAAGAATCATCCAAAGAAAAGAAACAAAAAATAATAGACATCGGATTTAAATTAATGTGTGAAAAAGGTTATCATAATGTCTCTTGTGTAGACATTGCTGCTTCTGCTAATGTATCGACAGGTATAATTTATCAATATTTTAAAGATAAACTAGATATCTTTATTGCAGGAACAAAACTTTATTCAGAAAAGTTAATGTTTCCTATGCTAAATGCTCTAGAAAATAAAAGTATTACTAAAGAAAATTTTGATAAAATATTGCGCAATATGATTGATGAGACCATTAAAGCTCATACACTTACTAAAAGTGCTCACAAAGAACTTATGTCGATGAGTTGTCTAGATAATGAAGTATTTGCTATATTTAATTGCAATGAAGAAGCAGCAACCAAAAAGTTAGTTAATAACTTTCCTAATACTGCCAACATTGAAGAAAAAGTTCATTTGTTAATTAACATGGTTGATAACTTGTGTCATGAAATAGTTTATCATCATCACGATGGCTATGACTATGAATTTATGAAAGAAGAAACTATTAAACTAATAGAATATATGATGGAGGATACTCATGAAAACTGATAAAAATATTTTAATTGCCTTTATACTAAATTTAGGCTTTTCGATATTTGAAATTATCGGTGGCTTATTTACTAGTAGTATTGCAATTATTTCAGATGCTTTCCACGATTTTGTTGATGCTTTTAGTATTGGCTTATCCTATATTTTGGAAAGAAAAAGTAAAAAGAAACCAGATTATAAATATACCTATGGTTATATGCGTTTCTCAGTCCTTGGAGCCTTTCTAACAACTACTTTTCTTGCTACTGGTTCCATAGTAGTTATGATAAGTGCAATCAATCGTTTATTTAATCCTGTGGAAGTTCATTATAATGGCATGATTATAATTTCTATTATTGGTATCATTGTAAATTTTCTAGCTGCTTATCAAACTAAAGATGGAGATTCATTGAATCAAAAGTCAGTAAACTTACATATGCTTGAAGATGTCCTAGGTTGGATTGTAGTATTCATCGGATCAATTTTAATGAAGTTTACTGATATTTCCTATATCGATTCTATTATGAGTATCGGAATTGCTTGCTACATTTTAGTGCATGCCCTAAAGAATTTAAAATCAGTTTTAGATTTATTCTTAGTGAAAACTCCTGCTTCAATCGATATTGACCATTTAAAAAAA
>CALVVI010000044.1 GCA_944363815.1 uncultured Bacilli bacterium
TTACATAATAGGTACGTTACCTATAGTAAATATAATTATTGCTATAATTTGTTCTGTTATTATAATTGTAATTTCTGGTAAATTTAATTATCGTACCGAATTTGGTAATAAAATTTATGGTCGTATTATTGGATTTAAAAAGTTCTTAGAAACTGCTGAAAAAGATCAATTAGAACACTTAGTTATGGAAAATCCTGCATACTTCTATGATATATTACCATATACTTATGTTTTAGGAGTATCTGATAAATGGATTAAGAAATTTGAAAGCATTGCTATCGAACCAGCAGATTGGTACGAATCAAGTGCTACATTCAATATAATTACCTTTAATTCATGTTTAACATCTGCCATGCGTACTGCTAGAATGAGTTATTCTTCTTCTAGTGGTGGCTCATCATTTAGTGGTGGTGGCTCATCTGGTGGAGGTTCTTCCGGCGGTGGCTCCGGTGGCGGCGGCGGTGGCTCTTGGTAAAATACACTTTTTAGTGTATTTTTTCTAACATTTCATTGACGTACATGTGACTTTTAATTCAAAATGTCCTATTTTTTCTCAGGGTTTATAAAACGAAATGTCCGGTATCTCTTAGAAATTTATCAGAATTCGTTTTTATGTTACAGGAACCCAATTATATGATTGAAATGGCTTGCAAAGGCTTGTAAATAAAGCCTTTGGCAAATAAGCCTATCATATAATTGCCTATAACAAAAAGCCTCCTATGATAAATTTCTACAAAATACAGCATAGGACATTTTGTTTTGTAAATAGAACATAAAAAAGCGGACATTTTGTTTTGTAAATCACATTTTTTCTAACATTTCATTGACGTACATTAGTTTGTTTTATATAATAATGAATATGTTAAAAAGAGTATATAATACTTTTTAAATTTAAACATATTTGTTATAATTATTTTAGTGTGGAGGTTACCGTGAATATATTAGATGGACTAAATAAAGAACAAAAAGAAGCAGTTGAACATATTGAGGGACCTTGTCTAGTACTTGCAGGGGCAGGATCAGGTAAAACCAAAGTTCTAACAATGCGTATTGCTAATTTGATTCAACATGGAATTTATTCCGGCAATATTTTAGCAATTACATTTACCAATAAAGCTGCTAAAGAGATGCGCGAGCGAATTAGTAATGTTGCCCAAGATAACTATGCTTTTGTAGGCACATTCCATTCATTTGGCTTAAAAATTATCAGAGAAAACTATGAAGCACTAGGGCTTTCTAAAAACTTTACAATTATCGATTCTGATGATGTGACTAGTATTATCAAAAAGATATTAAAAGATTTGGACTATGATCCTAAACAATATAGCCCAGGCTTTATTCGTAACAAAATAAGTTTTATCAAAAATGAAATGCTTAGTGATGCTGAAGTCGACAAATTTTTAAATAGTCCTCCAGAACAAGTTGCAGCCAAGGTTTATTTTGAATACGAGCGTGTTTTAAGAAGAAACAATGCTGTCGATTTTGATGACTTATTAAAGATGCCTGCAGATTTATTTTTACACAATGAAGAAGTGCTAGATCATTATCAAGAAAAGTATCAATATATTTTAATTGATGAGTATCAAGATACTAATGAAGTCCAATACAAGATGGTTAAAAAACTTGCTGAAAAATATCGCAACCTATTTGTTGTTGGAGACCCATCTCAATCAATCTATGGCTTCCGCTGGTCAAATTATCGCAATATTTTAAATTTTGAAAAAGACTATCCCAAAGCCAAAAGTATTACTTTAAATCAAAACTATCGTAGTACTAATACCATTTTAAATGCTGCTAATTCTGTCATCAAGAATAATACAGAAAGCAAAGAAGTAAATTTATTTAGTGAACTAGGTGATGGTGTTAAGGTAAAATACATGCGTAGTTATGATGAGCGTCATGAAGTAACTCTTATTATGGAAGAAATAAAGAAACTTCTTAATAGTGGTTACCATTACCAAGATATTGCTATTCTTTATCGGACTAATGCTCAATCACGTACACTTGAAGAAGGTATGTTAAAAGCAAATTATCCATATAAAGTGGTAGGTAGTTATTATTTCTACAAACGAAAAGAAATTAAAGATTTACTAAGTTATTTGCGGCTTATTTCTAATCATGCGGATGATGTATCACTTACAAGAGTAATCAATGTTCCCAAGCGAGGAATTGGTTCTAAATCTATTGAAGATTTAGAGCGTCTAGCTAGAGAACAAAATACATCGATGTTTGAAGTATTAAGTAAACCAAAAGAATTAGAATTTAAAAATCTAATATTAGAATTAACTGAAGTCAGTAAAGATATCAATCTTACTGAGCTTATCGATTTAGTACTTGAAAAAAGTGGTATGAAAGCCGAAATGGAAAAAGATAAAACTCTTGAATCAGAATTGCGTCTTGAAAACTTAATGGAATTTAAAAGTATTACTGAAAATTATCAACATGAAACTGGTACTGTTAATCTAGAAGATTTTTTAGAAGATATTTCACTAGTGGCTGATGTGTCAGAACATAATGATAATGACGAAGCAATTACTTTAATGACGATGCACTCTGCTAAAGGGCTTGAATTTAAAGTAGTATTCCTAGCAGGTATGGAAGAAAATATTATGCCACACTCGATGTCTTTGCAAGAAAAAGATGGTATCGAAGAAGAAAGAAGACTTTGCTATGTTGCAATAACTAGAGCGAAAGAACGGCTTTATATAACCAATGCCAAAAGAAGAATGCTTTTTGGTAATACTAACATGAACCCTCCGAGTCGTTTTATTGGTGAGATTGATCCCAACTTAATTGATAAAGAAGATTCGTCGATTAGAGAAGGTAACAATTTTGATAAAGAGAAATATTATAGTAGTGAAGGAACATCTTACAAACATGGAGAAGTAGTTTATCACATGAGTTTTGGGCGTGGTGTTGTTGTTGATTGTGATGACCGTTTTGTAACAGTTGCTTTTGATAAAAGATTTGGTATCAAAAAGTTCTTGAGTAATTATCAAGGACTTAAAAGGAGTGAAAAATGAAAAAATTAACTTTAGTCATTATGGCTGCAGGTATGGGTAGCCGTTTCGGTGGCTTAAAACAAATTGAACCAGTTGGGCCAAATGGTGAAATTATCGCCGATTATTCCGTATATGATGCAATACGTACAGGATTTAGTAAAGTTATATTTATTATCCGTAAAGAAAATTTAGAATATTTTAAAAATAACATTTGTAATAAATTTGCTGATAAAATAAAGGTAGAATACGCATTTCAAGAATTAGATATGATCCCTAATGATGTAACTTTACCAGGGGGTAGAGAAAAAATGCTTGGAACTGGCCATGCTTTATATTGTGCTGCCGATAAGATTGACGGTGATTTTGTCTTAATAAATGCCGACGACTTCTATGGTTTAGATTCCTATAAGATTGCTGCTGAATTTTTTGAAAATTCCCAAAATTCAACAAATTATTTAACTGTTAATTATCCGTTTGCAGTTACGGCTAGTAAAAATGGCGCTGTAAAAAGAGGCGTAGTATTTACTGATAAAGATAACTATGTAACCAATAATTTAGAATGTGAAATAAGTAATGCATCAGGCAAACTTATAGCTAGTGCCTTAAATTCTTCGTTAGAATTTGAAATTAGTGAATATCAACCAGTAACAGTAAATTTCTTTGGTTTGCGAAAAAGTTTTTTAGATATTTTAGCATCTGAATTTAATAAATTTATTCACGGCAATATTGATTTAAAAAGTGAATTTCTTTTACCAGAAGTAATTCGCGAGGCGATTCAAGAAGGTAAAATAAAAATGCAAGCCAAAACTAGTAAATCAAAATGGTTAGGAATTACTTACAAAGAAGATTTAGCTTATTTAAAAAATAATATTAAAGTCTTAATTGAGAAAGGAGAATATCCTGAAAATCTTTGGGATTAATTAATATGGAAAAATTAGCAAAAAGAGTTGAAGAATTAACTAAGATATTAAATGAAGCAAATTATAATTACTATGTATTAGATAATCCTACAATTACCGATCAAGAATACGATAAATATTTGCGAGAGTTATTAGATATTGAAACAGAACATCCTGAATTAGCTAAAGCTAACTCACCTACAAATCGAGTTGGAGGAGAAGTAATTGATAAATTTAATAAAATTGTTCATGCTAGGCCAATGCTTAGCTTAGCTAATGTTTTTAATGAAGAAGAAATAAAAGATTTTGATTCCAAAATCAAAAAAGAAGGATATAATCCCGAATATGTCTGTGAATATAAAATTGATGGCTTAAGTGTTGCCTTAATTTATGAACACGGCGAATTAGTACGAGGAGTAACTCGAGGTGATGGGGTAACTGGAGAAGACATAACACATAATGTAAAAACTATTAAAAGTATTCCCCTTACTTTACCAAGACCGATTGATATTGAAGTCCGTGGAGAAATATTTATGAACAAAAGCACCTTAAAGAAGTTAAATGAGCAAAGAGAAAAAGAAGGGCAACCACTTTTGCAAAATGTTCGTAATGCTGCGGCAGGTTCAATTCGCCAGCTAGATTCTCGTATTACTGCCAAAAGAGAACTAGATAATTTTATTTATTACTTACCAGAGCCAGAAAAATACGGGATTAAAACTCATTTAGAAGCTTTAGAATTTATGAAGTCCTTAGGTTTTAAAGTAAATCCTGCTAATAAATTGGTTAGTGATATCGCCGGTATATTAGATTTTATTGCCGAAATTACCGAAAAAAGAAATACACTTCCTTACGAAATAGATGGAGTAGTTATCAAAGTTAATGACATTTCCATGCAAGAAAAATTAGGATATACTGCTAAATACCCTAAATGGGCAACTGCCTATAAATTTCCTGCTACAGAAGTATTAACTAAATTAACTGACATAATATTTACTGTTGGACGAACTGGCCGAGTTACTCCAAACGCTGTTTTAGAACCGGTAATAGTTATGGGATCTACTATTCATCGAGCAACTTTGCATAATGAAGAGTATGTTTTAAGTAAAAATTTGATGATTGGTGACATCGTTTCAATTCGAAAAGCTGGCGATGTTATTCCAGAAGTAGTTGAAGCTAAATTTGAACGACGGACTGGTAAAGAAATTCCTTTTCAAATGATTCATGAATGCCCAATGTGTCATTCAAAACTTGAAAAAATCACTGGTCAAGCCGATTATTACTGTCGAAACACAGAATGCCCAAAGCGTAATATCGAATCTATCATTCATTATGTATCCAGAGATGCTATGAATATTGAAGGTTTAGGAGAAGAAATTGTCGAAGAACTGTATAATCTGGGCTTTATCAAAAATATCACTGACTTATATAGCCTAAAAGATAAGAAAAAGGCTATCATGGAATTCGACGGCTATGGTGAAAAAAGTTTAAATAAAATAATTGAAAATATTGAAAATTCGAAAAATAACAGTATGGAACGTTTATTATATGGTCTAGGCATTAAAGAAATTGGGACTAAAACAGCCAAATTGCTAGCTAGTGAATTTAGTAATATGGATATGCTTATTCAAGCAACAGAAGAAGAACTTGAAAGTATTAGGGACATTGGAAAAGTTACTGCCCAAAGTGTTGTAAAATATTTTGCCACTCACCGTGATTTAATAGATGAACTAAGGAATTTGGGTATAAATATGACTTATCAAGGAAAAAACACGGGAATAAATGAACTTGTAACTGATAAACGTTTTGTTATAACTGGTACCATTACAGGCCTTGGCCGTAAAGAAATAAAAGAAAAACTGGAAAGCTATAATGCTCACGTTAGTGAATCAGTTAGTAAAAATACTGATATAGTTATCGTCGGAGCTAATCCAGGCAGTAAATATCAAGATGCTTTAAATTTAGGAATTACCATTTGGGATGAGACAAGAACTCTAGAGGTATTAAATAATTTGCAATAAATAATAAATATGTAGTATAATTATGTTACTCGAGGTAGGTGGATATTTTGAATAAATTAAAAGAATTTTGGGGGAAAAACAAGGTTTTAATCGTTTTAGGAATAATTCTAATTATTTGCTTTGTTGCAATATTAATTGTTACATTTTCCTATTTTTTCGGTGGCAGTGAATCCGTTTATGGAGACCGCTTAGAAAATATTGAAGACTACCCAATTGAAGATGCATGGGTTGATGAGTACATTGCTAGCCTAGAAAGCGATCCAACAGTAAATTATGCAAAATTTGATACTAAGGGAAGAATTATCTACATTGATATTGATTTTGTAGGAGATACATCATTAATTGAAGCAGAAAGTAAAGCGGCTGCATCCTTAGAACAATTTAGTGAAGAAATTTTAGAGTTTTATGATATTAACTTTACTCTTACATGCACAGCCACTGAAAATAGTGAAGGATTTACTATAATGGGGGCTAGAAATGTAGCTGGGTCAGGACTTATTTGGAACAATAATACTCCAATAGAAAGTGAAGAATAAAAATGAAAAAGAAAAAAAACTGGTTAATAGTAGCTGTTAGTGCTGTTGCTATTATTGCACTTGGTATAGGTCTTTATTTCCTTTTGAGCGATGAAAATAAGTTAACTGTCGTTGAAAGAAATTGGATTAATGAAAATATCAATACTATTCAAAATATTAATGTAATTAATAATGCCAATGTTTTTGGAAAAAATGGTGAAGGTGTATTTTATGATTTTATTGATTCTTTTGAGTCAACTTATGGTCTAGAAACAAATGCTATAACATTTAATTATAATAATAATCCTTCTGGGCTTACTTTAGGTAGTAAGACAACTATTACAGATGATGATATAGTTTTTTATAAAGACCATTATGTTTTAATTGACAAAGAGAACACCAAAATTGCTGATGCAACAGACTTATCAGGAAGAACAGTAGGCATTTTGTCTAGTGATTTAAGTTACGTATCTAAATATATTGATAATGTAACTAATGTCAGTTTTACTCAATTTGAATCTACTGAAGAATTATTTAATTCCTTAGATGAAGATTTAAACTTTGCTATAGTTCCATTACTTCAATATGTAGATACTATTCTTAGTAAAGATTATCATATAATTTATCACTTTAGTGACATAGCTATTTATTATACTATGCAAACTGATAATACAACCCTTAGTAGTGTATTAAGAAAATATTATAATAATTGGCAAGAAAATTTTGAAAAATCTTACAATGAAGCTTTATTTGATGCTTTTACAACTTCATTAAATATTAGTGATACTGAAATTGATTCGTTGCAAAGTGTTTCTTATAATTATGGCTTTGTCAACGCTTCTCCTTATGAAGTAATCACCGGAGGAAAATACGGAGGCATAGTTGCAGTCTATTTGAGTAAATTTAGTGACTTTGCTAATGTTGAATTTAATTTTGAAAAATATCGTAATTATAATAGTTTTACTAAAGCTGTTGAAAATGGTGACATCGATTTATATTTCAATTATTATAACTTTACTGATAACTACAATGCTACTAATGGTTTAGATATCGAGTATGTAATTGCTGCTCGTCGTGATAATTTTGAAGTTTTTAAATCTATTAATTCATTAATTGGCAAAACAGTTTATGTTGCTGAAAATAGTCAAATATATGATTATATCAAAAATATTTTTGGAATAAACATTAAAACTTATGCAACAATGAATGATCTATTTAAATTAAACAAACAAGATGTTTATATTATCTTAGACAAATATACATTTGATTATTATAGTGAAAATCGCCTAGATAATTATACTGCTAGATTTACTGATCATATCAATACTGATTACACGTTCAAAGTAAGAACAGATAGCGCTCTTTATCAATTGTTAGATAAATATATTAGTTTCTTAGATGAAGATCAAATTATTATCGAAGGCCTTGATAATCACTATGAAACAATCAAAAGTGGTGGCTTAATAACTAAAATAGCTGAATATATAATTTATATTGTAATTATTGCTATAATTATTGCTTTGATAGTTATTAAGAAAAGCAAAAAGATTTCTATTGCCCGCAAGATAAAAAGAGAAGATAAAATGAAATTTATAGATCAACTTACATCTCTTAAAAATCGCAACTTTTTAAATGAAAACATTAAAACTTGGAATAATAATACTATTTATCCCCAAACTATATTAGTAGTAGATTTAAATAAAATTCAAGAGATTAACGATTTATATGGTTATAATGAAGGAGATAGACAAATTAAAGCTGCTGCAAACATATTGGTTAAAACTCAACTTGATAATAGTGAAATCATGCGTACAGATGGTAATGAATTTGTTATTTATTTAGTAGGATATAGCCAAAAACAAATAAGTAATTACATTCACAAATTAAATAAGGAAATTAAAAGATTACCATATGAATATGGAGCAGAATTTGGTTATAGTATGATTATGGATGATATTAAGACCATTGAAGATGCCTTAAATGAAGCAGTTGAAGATATGAAAAAACAAAAAGAAGCGGGAAAGAATGAAAAAGAAACTAAAAAATGAACTAAAAGAATTTTTTGATAACTTTATAAAGGTTTTAAAAAGACCAGATATGGCTATTTTACCTGGACAGTTAGCCTTTTTCTTCGTTTTAGCAATAGTTCCAACAATTACAATAATTAGTTATGGGGCATCAGCTTTAAATCTTTCAACTGATGTCATATTTGAATTCTTATCCAATGCTTTTTCTAAAGATATTGCCTCTCTTTTATTGACTGTTCCGGAAACTTCTAATCTTTCAGGCATAGGCTTCTTTATAGTTGTAATCGTCGGTTATTTTACGGCATCTAATGGGCCAGCGTCAATAATTGTTACATCTAATATAATTTATGGTGAAGAACCAGGAAGTTTTTTTACTAGAAGATTAAAAGCTATAATCATGACTTTTTTCCTAGTTTTATTGTTTATTTTCATGCTAGTAGTTCCTGTTTTTGGTACTAAGATTATTGAATTATTTCAATTTGTTAATTTAGATAGTGCGATAACTGAAAAAGTAACTACAATTATCACTTTATTACAAGGACCAATTACTTGGTTAATTATGTACTTTTTCATAAAAATTCTTTATACCATCGCTCCAAATAAAAAAGTCAAAAGTAAAAGTGTTGGATATGGAGCGTTATTTACTAGTGTTTCATGGATAATTATAACTTATATTTATTCTTATTATATAAATAATATTGCTTATTACTCAACATTCTATGGTAGTCTAGCTAATATAGTTATCCTTATGATTTGGATTTATTTACTTGCTTATGCTTTTACAATTGGTATGGCTCTAAATTATCGTAAAGAAGAAGTAGAATTAGAAAAAACTGGTACTATAAAAGCAAAATAATAGGTAATAATAAGGATATGTACAACAGGTATTACTTATGTACATGATCCTTTTTTTGATATCAATCTAGTATTAACTTACTAACGATATTAAAAAGTAATATCTTGAAGTTCCTTTATTTAGGGAACTTTGTTTTAATGATAAAGACCATGCAAGAAACCACACAAGAAACCATACAAGATAATTGCTTATTACTAGTAAATATAGTATAATATTATTAGGTGATAAAAATGAAGTATCCATATTCAATTACTAATACGATGTTAGATTATATAGGTAGCATTATGGAAAAAATTGGACAAATAAGAAATTATAATAATTTAAATAAAATGCCAGTATTAAGAAAAAATATGCGCATTCATTCAATTCATTCAACTTTAGCCATTGAAGCAAATTCATTATCTTTGAAAGAAGTAAAAGATGTAATTAATGACGTTTTAGTTGTAGGTCCAGAGCAAGAAATAATAGAAGTAAAAAATGCCTATAAAGCATATGGATTAATAGGTAAAATAAATCCTTATGAAATAAATAATTTATTAAAAGTGCATAGAATATTAACAAGTATGTTAGTAGAAGAATCAGGGGTTTTTAGAAGTGGAAATGAAGGTGTGTTTGACGAAGCTGGCAATTATATTTTCATTGCCCCATCACCTGATTTGGTACCAGATCTTGTAAAAAATCTTTTTGATTTTATTAGAACAAAAAAAGATATTATAAATCCTCTAATATTATCATCTATATTTCACTACGAATTTGTATTTATTCACCCTTTTAGTAATGGTAATGGAAGAATGGCTCGTCTTTGGCAAAATATGCTTCTTGCAGACTGGAAAGATATTTTTGCTTATGTTCCATTAGAATCACTGATTAAAAATTATCAAAGTGATTATTATAAGACTATAAATGATTGTAATAACGCTGGTGATTGTACAAAATTTATTGAATTCATGTTAAAAATGATTGATGAAACATTTACTGATTTAATAGATAAAATAAGTAAAGAAGTTGCTAATAAAAATGAATATGTTAATAAATTACTTGCAGTTATGGACTATAATGTCCCTTTAAGCGCAAGAGAGATGATGAAAAAATTAAATTTAAAATCTAAACAATCTTTTAGAAAAGTATATTTAAATCCAAGCCTTGATATGGGAATTATAAAAATGACTGATCCTGATAATCCAACTAGTAAAAATCAAAAATATTATAAAGAAGACTAAATAGTATAATAGTATAATAGACAAAATTGCTCATATTTGTTAAAATTAGCATACAAGGAGTCATAAAATATGAGTAAAAATAAAAGAAATAGCAAATTAAGTTTTGGTAAATATTTAAGTATATTCTTAATAATTGTAAGTGCCTTAGTTTTA